>CAYMJK010000065.1:0-4141 GCA_964390535.1 uncultured Phycisphaeraceae bacterium
GGGCGACGGCCTCGCTGATGCGCGGGTCATCCGGGCCGGAGAGGGCGAGGATGCGCGTGGCGCCGTCGGCGCGGAGGAAGGTCATGGTGAGGCGATCGCTGGAGGTGATCCAGTCGGTGTCGTTCCGGAGCGAGAGCAGCAGGAGGGCGTCGTCGGGGGTGAACACGCGGCTGCCGGTCAGGCTGCCAAACTCGATGCGCCCCGGGCTGGCGACGGTGGAGCGGATCGCGACCGGGCGCCAGCCGGAGCGCGCCAGGGCCTGCCACGCCGCGATCAGCCCGCCGATGGTGAGGATTCCGGCGAACATAGCGGAACCGGCGCCGGCGTAGAGCGCGCCGAGCCAGAGGGCGCCGCCCACGGCGAGCACCACGCCGCAGGTGATGAGTTGGCGCACGAGCTTCCGGCGTGGAACACTGGCCTCGGATTCGAGGTCGATCTCTTCATGCGGGCTCTCGACCGGTCGCATCGGCGGGGGCATGGGGTGGAGGAAGATGGCGCGGGGGGAGCGGTCGGCGGTGGCGCGATCCCAGAGGTCGAGGTCGAAGAGGCGGCGGCGCCGGCTGGCGCGCAGCGAACAGAGGAGGGCGATGCGCTCCAGGGCGAACATCCGGCTGTCGCCATCGAGCATGTCGGCGAGTTGATCGATGCGGGCCTCCAGGTCCCTCTGCTGGCGCGCGAGTCTGAGGCGCAGGGTTATCGCGATCGTCAGCGTCACGAGGGCAGCGGCGGTGAACGCCGCGCCGATGATCAGCAGCCAGGTGATTGCTTCGGGATCCGGCGCCGCGCTCGTCGCGATTGCGGTCGCCCCCGCCAGCATCGGAAGGCCGATGAGCGCGAGCAGCGCGGGCGCTCCGATCGTGTCCCCCCATGACCGATAGCGGGCCCGCCGCCCGACGGTCACGATCTCGGGCGAGGGGCGCACGGGCTTCAGCCCCATGCGCCGGCGTAGTCGGCGCTGAATCCGGGGGCGTCGCGGGCGGCGAGCTCGTACAGGCGCCTGGCGACCTGCCGCAGATGCAGCGCGTCGTGGGCGCACCACGAGACCATGAGGTCGCCGGCGCGGAGGCGTCCGGCGCGCGGATGCTCGCGGAACGCCGACCAGTCGGGCGATTCCAGCGAGTGCAGCCAGAGCACGCTCTCGGATCTGGCGGCGGCGAAGCGCTCGAGCTCGGTGCGCAGATCGCGCTGGTTGTAGCGGCGCTCGGTGGCCCAGGCTTCGGGATCGTTGGGCGGCCACTCGAGGGTCGGATTCTCAAACATGAGGCGGATGCGCTGGCGGAAGTCGGCCTCCTCCTCGTCGGTGAGATGGCAGACGATCTCGAGGATGGACCACTCGCCGCCCGGGCCGCGCTGGCGGGCATCCTCCGGAGGGATCGTCTCGACGAGCACGCTCAGGGAGCGGGGAAAGCGGCGCATGCGTTCGATCATGGCTGTAAGGTTCATGGGCGTCTCCGGTGTCGCGGGCAGGTTCAGTGTATCAGCCGGATTCCGGGCGGTTCCGCAGCAGAACATGAAAGCTTCACCGCGGGCGGGCATCGCGGCCGATCCGCTCGGTGTGCGGCTCTGCAGCGCCTGCTGCGACCGCGCGGGCGACCTGCGCCGGGCGGATGCGGGCGATCTCGGCGCCATCGTCGCCGACGATCACGATCTCGCTGACGACGCGGAGAGTGTTGTCGGGCTCGGTGACGAACGGCACGAGCCGGTTCCAGGGGATCCAGACCCAGCCGGGGCGACCTTCGGCTTCGGGGAAGCGGCCGCGGGGCGGGCGCCAGTGGAGGAGCCCGCGCGCGCTCGCTTCGGCGATGGGTGGCGCCACCGGCCCGAAGCCCCAGGCCCATCCGGCGCAGACATCGACGCCGGGATAGACGGAGCGGATCCACGGGCCCGCGGCCCAGGAGGGGCGCACGACGGCCTGCATGTGGATCTCGTGGTAGTGATAGTTGCGCGTCGGGGGCAGGTCGAGGCGCAGGGGCCAGAAGAACGTGCCGGGCTCGGGCGCGGGCAATTGCGCGCGCAACTGCGACCCGAAAGCGAGGTCGGCGTGCCAGCGGTCCCGGCGCGCGGCCTGCATGCCGATCATCGGGATCACGCAGTAGATGGCGAATGCCGCGAGCGCCGCCGCCGGCGCTGCGCGCGCGCAGTTGGCAATGAGGGGCCGGCTGCGGCGGAGGGCGCGGTTGAGTAGAGGCTCGGCGCGATCGATCATGAGCGCGACAAGCAGGGCGACGCCGACGAGCGGGGCGTAGAGGAGCCGGGAGTTCATGTAGGAGTACTGCTCGATGACCATTGCCGGCAGCCAGGCGCCGATGGTGGCGACGACGCCCGCGGCGAGGATCCACATCGGGCGCATGGCGCGGTCGGCGCGCGCCGGGGACGGGGCGTGCACGGGCTCGCTGGCTCCGGCGCCTGATTCTGCCGCGCGGCGGGCGCCTTGCCGGACCCAGTGGCGGATCCAGAACGCGCCGGCGCCGAGCAGGGCGAGGCCCATGGGGATCGCGAAGGGGGCAACGTCGCGCAGGTGGGCCATGCCGCGGGCGAAGGCGTCGTTCTTGAAGTCGCGCAGCAGGAGCCAGTCGAGGAAGCTCCTCGCGTAGAGCGCGATGCGGTCCGGGAGCTGCGCCGGGGTGATGAAGGTCGAGGGTGAGCCGCGGGCGCCGGGGGGGTGGTCGCGAGGATCAGGGCGATGTAGAGGGCGCAGGCGCCAGCGCAGAGGACAGTGGGCGCGAGCGCGCGCACGAACCAGGCTCGCGAGCGCTCCCCGCGGGGGCGGGCGGCCAGGGCGATCAGCGGCAGGGCGAGGAGGGCGCCGGAGGGTTGTTCGTTGAAGCTGGGGCTGGCGAAGGCGAGCAGCGGCGTGAGCGCGACGAGCCACCAGCTTCCGGGCGTGCGGCTGATGCGGATCTGCGCCAGCAGGAGGAGGATCATCAGCGAGGTGGCGACGCCGGTGGAGAAGGCGGATGCCCAGAGGCTGACCTCCCACGCGGCGGGGAAGACGAGGTAGAGGAGGGCCGCGGCGTGGGCGGCGAAGGGCGCGCAGCCGAGTGCGCGGATGAGTCTCCACACGAGCAGTGCGGCGGCGCCGTGGAGGAGCGCGCCGATGAGTTGCACGGCCCACCAGTCGTGGTAGAGGGCGGTCGTGAGGGCGGGGGTGCAGATGAAATGGAGCGGGCGTGCGAAGGCGTCGCCGGTGCTGTAGGTCCAGCCGGTGATGGCGCCCGTCTGGATGTCGCGCTGCGGGAAGTACCAGTCGTCGCTCCAGCGGCCGAGATCGCCGAGGAGGAAGAAGGTGGCGCAGAACCAGAGGAGCATGACGAAGGTGGCGGCGCCGAGGGCGCTGCGGGCGTTCGCCATGGACTTGGGGCGGAGGATCATGCGGGGCGGCCTGTGGGGATGGCGGACAGTGCTGCGGAGCGCCCCGAGGTGGCGGGCCCATTCTGGTCGACGGCGCGCTGCTCGGCGCGTGGGGTGAGCCATGAGGCGAGAAAGAGCGGAATTCTCGCGTCATCCTCGTGGCGGAGGTCGAGTGAGAGCGGCCGGCCATCGCCGAGAATCGTGAGGAGGAAGGTCGTCTCGTGAAATCGGGTGGCGCCGCGGCGTTTCTCGAGCACAGCGAGGCTGCGCCCGGCCTCGGCCACGCGGGCGCGGCCGAATGAACATTCTTCGGCCCGACCGGGACTGATGATGAACGACTTGAGCGCGATGGGACGGAGCCCGAACTCATAGGCGATCAAGCCGACGAAGAGCAGCAGCATCGGAAGTTTGTACAGGTAGGAAAGATCGCTGCCGACAACGAACATGAGCCACAGGGCTGGAAGGCACGCCCGAAGCAGGCGCCGACGCCGCGGGGCTGACTGCTCCGACTCCAGATCGATCTCCTCCAGCGACGGGGCAAGCTGCTCGGCCGACGGCGGCGGTATCCCCAGCATCACGACCATCGGTGTTCCGTGCCGGTTGGTGAAGCGGCGCCAGGCGTCGAGGTCGAAGAGACCGCCGTTGAGCCGGGAGCGCAGGGAGATCCATTCGGCGAGGTCGGCGAGGGCGCCGCTGCGCACTTCGGTCCCGGCGCCGGCGCCGAGGCGGATCTCGATGTCAGTGAGGGATCTGACCAGGTCGCGTTCGCGGGCGAGGGCGCGGTCGCGGC
>CAYMJK010000066.1:0-4643 GCA_964390535.1 uncultured Phycisphaeraceae bacterium
GTGCATCGAACGCGGCATGGTCTCCCTCCGGGCCGACGGCATGGCGAAGGTCGGGCAGGGGCTCACCACCGCCCAGGAGATCCTCCGCGTCACCGAGGCAACGGCGTAGCGAAATGATGAATGATGAACGATGAATGATGAGGCGGAAGAGCCCCTGACCCCTGACTCCTGACTTCTGCCCCCCGACGCTTGCCATCCACGCGCTGCGCTGCGACAATCCTCCGGGAGAACTTCCAAGGAGGATTGTCATGCAGTCATCGATCGCGCGCCGCCGTTCTCGGACCCTCACCCTCGCCGCAGCCCTCGGCGTCGCCGCCGCGGCGTCCGGCGCCGAAACCGGCTTCGAATCCCTGACAGAGGGCTTCCACGGCCCCACGCTCGAGGTGGACGGAATCACCTTCTCCAACTTCGGCGACTTCTTCGATCCGCCAGGGAGCGGACAGGTCGCCGCGATCGACGACGCCACGCAGTGGCTGATGGATGTTGACCCGCGGATGAGCGACTACATCCAGGGCAACGTGCTCAACATCAACGGCTTCTCGTCGCCCGGCTACACCTTCTTCCGCGTCGCCTCGATGGAGATGACCACCGGCCAGCGCGAGACCGGCGCCAGCGTCTCGTTCCTCTATATCGTAAGCGAGCCCAGATCCGGCATGTCCTGGAAGGAAAACGAGCTCGTGCTGGAGTTGTACCTCGAGGGCGAGCTTGTCGCCTCGCAGGGCGCCTTCCTCGACAACGTGCTCGGCGTGAGCAAGACGGGAACGGAGTACGGCGCCTCCACCATCACCATCGAGGATGTCGAGTTCGACGAGGCCCGCCTGACCACGCGCGGCCCGGTGGAGGACGGCTCGTTCCTCGGCGGCTTCGACAACTTCATCCTCGGCCTCGCTGGCGGCTGCCGCGTCGATCTCGATGGCGATGGCGAGTTGACCTTCTTCGACTTCCTCGCCTTCCAGAACCTGTTCGCCGCCGGCGACCCCATCGCCGACTTCGATGGCGACGGCTCGTTCACCTTCTTCGACTTCCTCGCCTTCCAGAACGAGTTCGCCGCGGGATGCCCGTAGGGAATGATGAATGATGAATGATGAACGATGAGTGATGAGTCGGTCGGAAGCTGACTCCTGCCCCCCGACTCCCCCTCCCCTACCATCCGCCCATGCCCCTGCGGATGCACAACTCGCTCACGCGGCAGGTCGAAGATTTCGCGCCGCGCGATCCGCGCGCCATCACCTTCTACTCCTGCGGGCCCACGGTCTACGACGACGCCCACATCGGAAACTTCCGCAGCTTTCTGAATGCCGACCTGCTGCGCCGCTGGATCGAGAGCCCCCTGGGTAGCCCGCCGCTCCGCGGCGGCTCGCAAGGAGAAAGCGCAACCAACCCGCCGCGGAGCGGCACTCCACCCGCGGCGCCGACCGTCCGCCACATCATGAACATCACCGACGTCGGCCACATGACCGACGACGATGTCGCCGATGGCGCCGGCGCCGACAAGATGGAGATCGCGGCCCAGCGCATCGCCGAGGCCAAGAAATCCGGCAAGCTCCCCCCGGGCGTGGACATCGACCCCCGCGACCCCTACGCCATCGCCGCCTTCTACACCGACCGCTTCCTCGACGATGGCGCAAAGCTCGGCCTTAAGGTCGCCATCGAGGCCCGCGAGCATCCCGAGGTCATGCCGCGGGCCACCGCCAGCGTGCCCGCGATGATCGAGACCATCGCCCGCCTGATCGAGCGCGGCTGCGCCTACATCGTCGGCGAAGCCGGCGCCCGCGTCGTCTACTTCGACATCAACGCCTTCGAGAGCTACGGCCGACTCAGCGGCAACACCCTCGAGCAGATCCGCGCTGGCGCCGGCGGCCGCATCTCGGACGCCAACCAGTCGCAGAAACGCCACCCCGCCGACTTCATGCTCTGGAAGGAGGATGCCGGCCACCTGATGAAGTGGGATTCGCCGTGGGGCGCCGGCTACCCCGGATGGCACATCGAGTGCTCGGTGATGTCATGGAACGCGCTCGGCCGCGCGCGGGCCGGCGCTGATGGCCTCGTCCCGGGCGCCGAGCCGATCATCGACATCCACTCCGGCGGCGAGGACAACATCTTCCCGCACCACGAGTGCGAGATCGCACAGAGCGCGTGCGCCTTCAACCAGATGCCCACCGGCGCCCCCTTCGCCCGCCTCTGGTTCCACACGCGCTTTCTGCTGGTCGAGGGCGAGAAGATGGCCAAGAGCAAGGGCAACTTTTTCACCCCGCGCGAGCTCTTCGCCCAGGGTCACGAGCCCGCCGCCGTCCGGCTCGAACTCATCCGGACCCACTACCGCGCCAACGCCAACTTCACCATGCAGGGGCTCAAGGATTCAGCCCGGATGATCGAGCGCTGGCGCCGGGTAGTCGGGGTGGGCCGCAGCTCCGCGGCGGCTGGCGTCGAGAGCGGCGCCGAGCGCGATGACGCCCCCGCCGCGCGCGAGATCGCCCAGGCCGACTTCATCGCCAGCATGAACGACGACCTGAACATCGCCGGCGCCATCGGCGCGATCAACACCTGGATCAACCGCATCGACACGCCCGGGCCCGCAGACGCCGTCCTCATGAGCGCCTTCGACGAGGTTCTCGGCGTCCTCGCCCTGCCGCGCCCCGGCGCCGCCCACACCGACATCGGCCTCTTCGCCCCCGGCGTCGAACCCGACCCCGCGGTGATCGAAAAGCTCGCCGCCCGCCGCGACGCCCGCGCTGCCCGCGACTTCGCCGCCGCCGACGCCATCCGCGACGAACTCCTCACGATGGGCTACGCCATCAAGGATGTCCCCGGCGGCAAGGTCGAAGTCACCCGCGCCTAGCCCCGGGCCCCCGTCCTCCCGGCGCCACCGAAATACCGAACAGAGGCCCATAACCCGATATATGCGCGCGCACAATCCACCCCCTGTGGTACACTCCCCTCTGGCGCCCCGCGCCACCGGAGGCTCACAATGCATTTCCCCCATCGCCACCTCGTGGCCGCTGCCGCCGCGGTCCTCGCCCTCGCGCCCGCCGCCGGCGCCCAGAATCTCACCGTCACCGGCGTTGAGCCACCCGCCAACGTCATGGCCGAGCGCAGCGCGCGCATCGCCGTCCGCTTCGACCGCCCCGTCCGGCGCGACTCGGTCACCGATCGCTCCTTCTGGGCCTTCGCCCGCTGGGGCGGCGTCGTCACCGGCGCCATCGGCTTCGCAGAGGGCGACACCGTCGTCACGCTCACGCCCGATGACGACTTCCTCGCCGCCGATCTCGTCACCGTCTTCTGCGCGCACGATCTGGTTGCCGCCGACGGCTCGCCCCTGCGCGCTGCCGGCTACTCCTGGCAGTTCATGACGCGCTCCGCCGCGGCAACCATGGACTTCAAGCGCATCGACACGCTCTCGACCCGCTCCACCCCCGGCGAGGGCACCCGCGCCTACGGTGGCATCGCCACCGATCTCAACCACGATCGCTGGCCAGACCTCACCATCGTCAACGAGGACACGGCCGACCTGCGCGTCTTCATGAACAGAGCCGACGGGACGGGCCTGTTCGACGACTTTCTCCGCCCGCCGTCCCCCGTGCAGGACCGCGCCAGCCCGTCGGAGCCCGCCGATTTCGATCGTGATGGCCACGCCGACATCTGCGTCGTCAACATCAACCGGAACACGGTCTCCGTGCTCCTGGGCAATGGCGACGGAACCTTCCAGCCGCAGACGCTGATCCCCGTCGGCTCCACTCCGCGCGGGATCGCCGTGCTGGATGCCAACGGCGACGGCGCCATGGACATCGTGAACACCAACTCGGGCTCCAGCAACCTCACGCTGATGCTCAACGATGGCGCCGGAAACTTCGGCGCCCCGATTCCCTTCGACGGCGGCGGCAACGGTGAATGGGCGCTCGCCGCGGCAGACATGGACCTCGATGGCATTCTGGATCTCGTGGTCGGCGCGCGCTTCGGGAACACCGTGCACGTGCTCCGCAGCAACGGCGACGCCACCTTCACCCACATCGCCCAGCGCCCCAGCGGCGGCCAGGTCTGGCAGCTCAACGCCGCCGACCTCGATGGCGACCGCTACCCCGACATCGCCTGCGCCAACAGCCTCACCGACAACGCCGCCATCCTCATGAACGATGGCGCCGGCGGCCTGCTCCCGGCAACCACATATTCCAGCGCGCCCTTCGCGATCGCCACCGATCTCGGCGATCTCGATCGCGATGGCGACCTGGACTGGGCGGTCTCGTGCTATGACGGCGAGTGGCGCGTCTATGTCAACGATGGCGCCGGCAACTTCACCCTGACTCACGACATCATCGCCCCGCAGAGCGGGTCGTGCGCGCTGTTCGTGGACATCGACGGCGACAACCGGACCGACATGGCCCTCATCGACGAGGAGCGGGATGTCATCCTGCTGGATGTCAACTGCCGCTACGCCGACTGCGACGGCAGCGGCGGGCTCGACTTCTTCGACTTCCTCTGCTTCCAGAACGCCTTCGCCGCCGGCGACAGCTACGCCAACTGCGACGGCGCCGGCGGCCTCGACTTCTTCGACTTCCTCTGCTTCCAGAACGAGTTCGCCGGTGGATGCCGCTGAGCCACTGCGAACCCGCAACCCACATGGATTCAATCCACAGATGACACAGATG
>CAYMJK010000067.1:0-3515 GCA_964390535.1 uncultured Phycisphaeraceae bacterium
TGGCGGGGGCGGCGATCTGGCTGCCCAGCGCGGTGGTGCTCCTGCACGCCTTGGAGATCCCGGCGCGGGAGGCCCTGGTCTTCGGCCCGCGCGGCTGGCTGATCGCCTGGATGGGCGCATCGATCGTCGGCGTCGGCTCGCAACTCGTGCTGACGCGCAAGCCGGACGACAGCGAGCAGCAGAAGGCCGCCAGTTAAGGGGGATCAACGAGGGCGCCCGGGGTGGTGGCCGCTTCCAGCGCTTCGCGGCGTGCGCGCGCGTCGAACGGCGCCTCGCCCGGCGACGCCGCGATCGTGCGCGCGGGCTGGTAGCGAGCAGCCTCGCCGCCGGCGCGCATCAGCCGATTGGCGAAGATAGCCAGGACGATTGCCGCCAAGGCCCCCACCACCGCCGCGATGCGCCGGGCCGGGTAGGGCGACCGGCGGATCGAGCCCGACTCGGGCCCGGGGTCCTGCAGCATCGGGGCGCCGGCGAGCCGCAGGTAATACCACGCGGCGATGGCGGAGTTGACGCCGAGGACGATGACCAGCTCGATCTCGCCGGCGTGGATCGCGCTGGTGAACAGCGCCGCCTTGGCGATGAAGCCGATCAGCGGAGGGAAGCCGAGCAGGCTGAGGGCGCAGACGACCAGCGTCCATCCGAGCACGGGATGGGTGGCGCACATGCCGCGAAGGTCGTCGAACGTCTCGATCTCTTCGGGATCGCCGTCGGCGCCGCGGCGCTCCAGCGCCGCGAGGACCGCGAAGGCGCCGGCGTTGGTCAGACCGTAAATCAGCAGGTAGAACAGCACCGCGCCGATGCCGCTGGCCCAGAAGCTGCCCGCCGGGCCCGCGATCACGCCGACGAGCATGTACCCGGAGTGGGCGATCGAGGAATAGGCGAGCATGCGCTTCACGCTGGTCTGCATCAGCGCCAGCACGTTGCCGAAGGTCATGGTGAGGGCGGCCATCACCCAGAGCAGGACGCGGATCTCCTGCGGCAGGCCTGGATCCCAGCCGACGGTGGTCAGCAGGAGGATGATCACGATGAACCCGGCCGCCTTGGGCACATAGCCGAGCAGCGCGGCCACGGGCGCCGCGGCGCCCTGGTAGACATCGGGCGTGTAGAAGTGCATCGGCACGGCGGCGATCTTGAAGCTGACGCCGATGATCGCCATCATGAGCCCGGCGAGGGCGAGGGGATTGATCCCGCCCTCGAATGCGCGCCCGATCTCGTCCAGCCGCATCGATCCGGTTCCGCCGTAGATCAGCACGAAGCCGTAGAGGAAGATCGCGGCGCCGAGCGCCCCGAGGAAGAAGTACTTGACCGCCGCCTCCTTCGCCCGCATCCGGCGACTGGAGATCGCGATCATGACGTAGGTTGGCAGGCTGGTCAGCTCCAGGGCCAGGAACATCCAGATGAGGTCGGATGCCGAAGCGCAAAGCATGAGCCCGGTGATACTGAACAGGAAGAGGGCGTAATACTCGGCCCGCACCGTGCGCAGCGGATTGAAGCGGCGCTGCCCGCTGGCGATCTCCGACTCCTCGCGCCGATCGACGACGCCCGCCTGGGCCAGCAGCAGGGCGAGCCCGACCGCCGCGGCAGAGGCCTTGAAGAAGGGAGCGAGATGGGGCATGGCGCCGGGGGCATCCGTCCCGGTCATCAGGGCGAGCACGAACGAGACGATCAGCCCGGCGCCGGCGATGGGCGCACAGAGCCGGCGCACGCCCGCCTCCGGGCTGAGCCCGACCACCAGCACGATGCAGGTCGTGAGGAAGAGGGCGATCTCGGGCCAGATGAGGGCGATCTTCTCGATCACTGGCCGCCCTCCCCCAGTGGCAACCGTGCCACCGATGTCGGCTCTGCAACATCGGCGCCTCCGTCGGCCAGTCCGATCTCCGAAGACACCGACGTCGCAGACCCGACAGCCGTCCCACGGCCAATCGGCCCCTGGAACAGTTCCATCGTCTGGTTCACCGGCGCCTCCAGAGCATCGATCACCGGCGCCGGGTAGATGCCGAGGAACAGGCACGCCGCGGCGAGGGGAACGAGCAGCCCGATCTCCCGCCGGCTGAGGTCGCGCGGAAGGGCGCCGGCGCCGGCCTCGGCGTGCGCATCGTCGTGGCGGTGGCCAGCGGGCTCCAGCACCGGGCCGAAGCAGATCCGCCCGACCATGTAGAGCAGGTACATCGCGGCGACGATCATGCCCGTTGCCGCGGCGGCGGCGAACCACGGCCCGAGGGCGCCGCCTGTGGCGCCGGGGAGCCGGCCCCAGGTCGAATCGGACTGGAACGCGCCGAGCAGGCAGAGAAACTCGCTGACGAAGCCGTTGAGCCCGGGCAGGCCGACGCTCGCCATGGTGAAGAACACCATGAAGCTCGCCCAAACGGGCATCGCCTTCGCAAGCCCGCCGAGTTCGGCCATAGAGCGCGTGTGGTAGCGCTCGTAGATCATCCCGATCAGCAGGAAGAGGGCGCCGGTGCTCAGCCCGTGATTGATCATGTAGAGCACCGAGCCGGTGAGCCCGGTAGCGTTGAGCGCAACCAGCCCGAGCACGCAGAAGCCGAGATGGCTGACCGATGAGTACGCGACGAGCTTCTTGATGTCGATCTGCACCCAGCAGACGAGCCCGGCGTAAATGATGCCGATGATGCTCAGCACGGCGATCGCTGGCGCCCAGGCGACCACGGCATCCGGCGCGAAGGGGAGCGCGAAGCGGTAGATGCCGTAGGTCCCCAGCTTCAGCAGCACGCCGGCGAGGATCACGCTGCCGGCGGTCGGCGCCTCGGTGTGGGCCAGCGGCAACCACGTGTGCAGCGGGAACAGCGGCACCTTGACGGCGAAGCCGAGCAGCATGGCGCCGAGGACGAGCGCCTGCTCCTGAAAGCTCATCTGCGCGGCCGTCGCCGAGAGAGCCGCAATGTCGAACGTCCACGCCCCGGTCAGGCGCCATTGCGCGAACGCGATATACACCAGCCCCGCGAGCGCCACGATCGAGCCGGTGAAGGTAAACAGGAAGAACTTCGTCGCCGCCTTCCGCCGATTGGTCGAGCCGTACTGGTGAATCAGCACGTACATCGGGATCAGCGTGAACTCGAAGCAGATGAAGAAGAAGATCAGGTCGCGGGAGCAGAAGACGCCGGTCATCGCCGCCTGCAGCACCAGCAGCCACGCGTAGTACGACTTCTCGCGCCTCGTGATGGCGGTGAACGAGCCGATCACGCAGATCGGCCCCAGCAGCAGCGTGAGCGCGATCAGCAGCAGCGCCACCGAGTCCACCCCCACCGATGCGGCAATCCCAAGCTCCGGCAGCCACGCCACACTGCTGACAAACTGCATCGCCGCGGCATCGGCCCAATCGAACTGAAACAGCGCGATCACACCCCCCACCACCGCCGCCAGCGTGCCCACGGTCGCGATGCCGCGAGCCCGCTCGGCCGGCGCAGCGACCACCAGCAGGCTGCACACCAGGGGAATCAGGATGAGAACCCAGAGGATCAACTCGTCTCCCGTGCCACTGACCTGCTCTGAGGCCA
>CAYMJK010000068.1:0-4886 GCA_964390535.1 uncultured Phycisphaeraceae bacterium
CAGGAACCTTCGTATTGTGGGAGAACCACCGCGACTCGAAGACCACCGCCGCCACCCGCTCGACGAAGAACGCCAGGATGATCACCCCCACTATCGCCTCCAGCGTGCGCTCCCAGTCGATGTGAAACAGGTTCGGATCCATGCGAGTCCCCCTATCAGCGGCGACCTACGGCCCGGGCGCCAGCTTTGCCGGCCCTGGCGCGGCGAGCAGATGAACTGCCACGGCAGCTGTCATCGGCTCCGCACGCAACCTTGACGGGACAAAACGCGGCATGCGTCCCGGGCGGCGACCGCAGTATACCAGATCTGGGGCCGGGGGGACCGGGCCGGACCGGTCGGCGGGATCGGCGCCATATCCTCAGCACCCCGCAATGCTCCTGCTCCTCACCATAACAACCTTCCTCGCAGCCTTCCTGCTCTTCCTCGTGCAGCCGATGGTCGCGAAGATGGCCCTGCCGTCGCTCGGAGGGTCGCCGGCGGTCTGGAACACGGCGATGGTCGTCTTCCAGAGCCTGCTGCTGGCGGGATACGCCTGGGCCCACTGGCTGGCGCGCTGGGGGTTCCGGGGAGGTCGCCCGTGGAGCGCGGCAGCGATCGTTACGCAGTGCGGGCTCGTGCTGCTGGCGGCGTTGGCGCTGCCGGTGGCGTTGCCGCCGTGGGATGCGCCGGGCGAGCGGTCGCCGGTGTGGTGGCTCGTCGGAGCGCTGCTCATTGCGGTGGCGGCGCCCTTCGTCGCCCTGGCCTCGATCTCCCCGACAGCGCAGCGCTGGCTGGCGCGAACCGATCATCCCGCTGCGCGCGACCCCTACTTCCTCTATGCCGCGAGCAACGCCGGGAGCCTGCTGGCGCTGCTGAGCTATCCGCTGCTGATCGAACCGCGGCTGCCGCTGCGCGCGCAGAGCTGGCTGTTCAGCGCCGCGTACCTCGCCGTGGCGGCGGGGATGGTGGCGTGTGCGCTTCTGACGTGGCGGGCGGGGGGGCGCCGAGCCGAGCTACCGCTCCCCGTCGAGGCGCCGAACTCGCATGGCGACATCGGCGACGCCGCCGGCGCACGATGGCGCCTTCGCGGCATCTGGCTCTTCCTCTCCTTCACACCCTCGGCGCTCATGCTCGGGGCGACGCTGCACATCTCGACCGATCTCGCCGCCGTGCCGCTGCTCTGGGTGGCGCCGCTGGCAATCTACCTGCTCACGTTCATCATCGCGTTTTCGCGCCGGCCGGCGCCGCCCCGGTTCGTCAGCCGCGCTGCGGCGATCCTTGGCCTCGCGGTCGTGCTGACGTTCCTCGTGCGCGCAACCGAGCCGGTGGCTGCGATCGTCGCGCTGCACATGGGCTTCCTGTTCTTCGGCGCCCTCGCCTGTCATCAGCGGCTGGCGGCGGCGCGCCCGGCGCCCGAGCGGCTGACGGAGTTCTATCTCGTGATCGCCGTCGGCGGGGCGCTCGGGGGTGTCTTCGCCTCGCTCGTGGCGCCGGCGATCTTCGACTCGGTCGCCGAGTACCCGATCGCGATCGCGCTGGCCCTGCTTGCGCGCACGCCGCTGCGCCGTGCCGCCGCGACGCCGGAAGGGGCGCCGGCGCAGACGCCCATGCCCGGCAACGCCCGCCGCCGCAGCGTCGCCCTCGACATCGCACTGGCCGCCACCCTTCTGGCGATGGCCGCGGCAGGCGCGCGCCTTGATGGCCCCAACTGGCTCCCCCTCGTCGTCGGCGCCGGGGCGCCGGCGCTGCTGCTCTACCTCGCGAGCCCGCGCCCGCGCCGCTTCGCCCTCGGCGCCGCGGCCCTGCTCGCCAGCGCGACGCTGCTCCCGGAGCCCGATGCGCGCACGCTGCTCGTCCGGCGCACGTTCTTCGGCGTGCACCGCGTGCTGCTGGAGCCCGACCCGGACCGCCCCCGCGCCTCGCGCGTGCGCCTGCGCCACGGCGCCACGCCGCACGGCATGCAGCGGGTGGATGCCGAGGGCGGGCGCGACCCGACGCCGCTGCTCTACTACCACCCGCGCGGCCCGCTCGGGCAGCTCTTCGCCGCGCTCGGCGCCGATGCGCGCGCGCAGCGCGTCGGCCTCATCGGCCTCGGCGTCGGCGCCACCGCCGCCTACGCCCCGCCCGGCGCACGTTGGACGTTCTACGAGATCGACCCGGAAGTTGTGCGCATCGCGCGCGACTCGGGCCACTTCACCCACGTGGCGCCAGGCGGCGACGCCGGGGCGATGGCCGCCGGCAGCGCCGAGGCCGCGCAGGCGCCCGTGTCGCCCCCGGCCCTGGACCTGATCGTCGCCGACGGCCGCCTTGGCATCGCGGCAGCGCCGGAAGGCGACTTCGGCATGATCATCCTCGACGCCTTCAGCAGCGACGCCATCCCGACGCACCTGCTGACGCGCGAGGCGCTCGAAATGTACCGCAGCAGGCTGGCGCCCGGCGGGCTGATCGTGCTGCACATCTCCAACCGGCGGCTCGACCTCGCCCCCGTCATCGCGGCAGCCGCCCGCGACCTCGGCATGGCCGGGCGCATCCAGGACGATGTCCTCGACGATCCCGCCGCGGGCAAGTGGCCATCAACATGGGTCGTGCTCGCCGACACGCCCGATGCCCTCGCCCCCCTGCGCAACAACGCCCTCTGGAACGCGCTCGAAGCGAACGGCGCGCGAGCCTGGACCGACGATTACGCCGCCATCCTGCGTGTCATGCGATGGTGGTAGGAAATGGCAAACGGGCAAATAGCAAATGGCAAATCAGGAGGACGCCCCGCGGCGCCAGACGAAGACGCGGCCGCTCGGCCACGCCCACTCGCGCATCAACCGCCCAGGCGCGCAACCTCCGCCCGCGGCAAATCCGGATTTGCCATTTTCTCAATTGCCATTTGCGATTTACCTACGGGTACAGCCGCTGCCCGCGCTCCAGCATCTCGATGAACTCGACGATCTTGCGCTGGCGGGCTTCCGGGCGCTGCACGCGCCCGAGACGCTGCAGCATCGTGTTCCGGTTGTGCGGGTCGAGCGTCGCGAAGAACGCGCTCGCCCGCCGGCTCCGATCCAGTTCAGCCTGAAAATCCGGCGGCGCCGGCTCGGTGGGCGTCTCGGTTGCCGCGGCCTCCCAGCGGCCGTCCGCCTGAGCCTTCTCGACCTCGGCCTGCCCCGCCGGCTGCATCCGCCCCGCCTTGATCAGCGCCTCGGCCCGCTCGCAGGCCCGCTTGCCCCACTTACTGCTGGCCGGGCGCGGCGTGAACCGCTGCAGCCACCAGTCGTCATCATCGCGCTGCTTCTGCAGATCCACCCAGCCGTAGCAGAGGGCGACATCCAGAGCCTCGATGAAGGAGATCGACTCCTCATCGGACCCCTTCTTCGCCAGCCGCAGCCACACGCCGCGGGATGTGGTGTGGCGCTCGGCGAGCCACGCCTCCCACTCGGCGGCTGTGTCGAACGACTCTGCGGGTGTTTTCTGGCCGTTATCCACGCATGAATGATATGCGCGCAGCAGCCGCGCCGGCGGGCGCCTCCCGAAACACCGATTTCGGCCCTGACTCGCCGCGATCAGCCCGCAATCGAACAGCATCGAGCGCTGCCGCAGCGTGAAGCCGGCGCATTGCGCGCCATCTCCACGTGGCGCCGGGCTTCCAGCCCGTGTCTTCGTGAAGGGCGGGCCCGCACACGCAGCAATCCGCGGCCCGGCGCCACGCGCGCTCATTCCACCGGCGCATACCCCACGCCCTCGAGCTGCCCCAGCCGCTCCTCGATCGCCTCCAGCAGCCGCCCCGCCCGCGGGTCCGGATCCTCGAAGTGCCCGAACTGGACCGCCAGGGCAATCAGGCGCCCCTCCCGCCGGGCCCTGATGCTGATCGGCTCCGACCGCACCGTGCGGAGCGTCGCCCGGAACTCCCCCTCGCCCTCCTCATCCCACTCGATCCGCTCCACCGCAGTCTCGATCTTGTCCGCGGCAGTCCAGACCGCCGCCTCCAGGTCGTCCCAGTCCCCCCGAACCAATGCGGTCACCGGCTGCCGCGGCCCCGCCTCAGGCCCCCCACCCCCACTACCCCCGCCGCCCCCGGCACAGGCGACGAGCCCGATCGCCATCGCCCCCACGGCCGCCAGGACCGCCCCGCGGCTCCCCCGAATCGTCGTAACCAGCGGCAGCGGCAGGACTTGGCTCGTTGTCGGGAACATCGCAGGCGCCTCCTCAGGGGGTGAGCGTCGCGCCAGGCCACCCGCCAGCGGCTGCGGCGGGCCGGTCGTGGCGGCCGATCTACGATACGTCTTCGAGCCGCCGGTCCCCCGGCGCCCGCGTGGGCGCCCGCAGGGATCGGGCGGCGGCCGAGTTGGGAGTTCGCCGCGAACGTGCAGGTTCAAGTGCCAGTCCCGCCCGGGCCCGATGCGGTTGCGCTTCGCGGCGTGGGCGACCGCAACCTCAAGATGCTGCGCGAGGCCCTCGGGGTCTCGATCGCTGCGCGGGAGGGGTCGGTGCGGCTCGATGGCCCCCAGCGGAGCGTCGAGGCCGCCCGAAGGGCCCTGGAGCGCATCGGCGCCGCCGGCGGTCGCGTGACGCGCGAGGAGGTTCTGCAACTCATCGCCGAGGAGTCGGGCCGCGCCCCGCTGGATGACCCGACGGCCCCCATCGGCCCCTCGGGGGCGGACGGCGCCTGGTGGGAAGGCCAGCTCACCGTTTACGCTGCGGGCCGCCAGATCCGCCCGCAGACGGCGAACCAGGCCGTCTATATCGAAGCGATCCGCACGCACGATCTGGTCATCGGCAGCGGCCCCGCGGGCACGGGCAAGACCTACCTCGCCGTCGCCGCGGCAGTCCACATGCTGCGGGCGGGGCGCGTCCGCAAGCTGGTGCTGGTGCGCCCGGCGATCGAGGCGGGCGAGAAGCTCGGGTTCCTCCCCGGCGACCTG
>CAYMJK010000069.1:0-5682 GCA_964390535.1 uncultured Phycisphaeraceae bacterium
GACGCCGCCGAACACCTGGTTGGGCATCGCCAAGCTGGTCGGCAGCGTGTTGTTCAGATTGCGGAAGGGGTTGGGCGGAAAGTGGATCGTGGCCAGGAAGTCCTCGAACTCCTGCATCTCCTCGGCGGTAAGCTGCACATCGTCGCCTTGGAGGTTCTCGAACGTCTGATTGAACTCCTCGATTCCATCGCGGTCGCCGCGCCAGTGGTGCGGCTCGGCGCCGATGATGCCCTGCAGCGTCTGGGTCGTCATCGGGCCCTTCATGGGGTGGTGCGGACGGAAGGCGGTGGGCGTGGAACCGGGCTCGAGCCCCGGGATGCCGGCGCCGAGGTTGCGCCCGGCGAGGCTGGCGGTCTCGCCCGAGGGATCGCCGAGGTCCCACGCGAGGCGGTCCATGCGCCCGTCCACGTGGCACGAGGCACAGGACGCCTGGCCGAGGCCGCTGGTGAGGTGCGTCGAGTAGAGGTGGGGGCGCCCGGCGCGGATGGGCTCGGGCGTCGGATCGAAGTAGCCGACGCGGTCCACCTCCGTCTCGGTCACGAGGTCGACGATTGAGATCGAGCCTTCGAAGCGATTGTGGACGAACAGCCGCCCCGCCGATTCGTCGAGCGCGAGGCCGATGGGGCCTTCGCCGACCTCGATGGCGCCTGCGCGTCCGCCGGCGGCGTCAAGCACGATCACGTTGTCCGAACCCATGCCGCTGACATACGCCCGCGTGCCGGCGCTGTTGAAGACGATGGCCCGCGGATCGCCGATCGACAGGTCGCGAACGGGCTGCGCCGCCGTCTGCACGCTGTAATCCAGGTGCGGATTGAGGTCGGTGATGGTTGCCGAGGGGCCCCCGGGCGTGAAACGCGCCAGATGCGCGCGCACGAACGTGCCGCGGACATTCGGCTCGAATCGGACCTCGTTGGTCGCCTCCGTGCCGACGACGGCGACCTGCCCGGTGGCGGGGTTCACGCCGATCGCCATGTTGATGTTCATGAGCCGGTTCTGGTAGCCGACGCTGAGGGTGGCGGCGTCGATGACCGCGACATCGTGGTCCGGCAGATCCCAGCCGACGGGGCGCCCGCTGCGGGCGGCCTGGGCGCCGCTGACGAGACTGGTCCAGTTGCGGGCGTTGTCATCCATCCAGCGAGTTCCCGCGGCATCCTTCTTCACGATCAGGCCGACGCGGGGCGGGTTCGCAGCGCCGGGGCCGATGGGAGGCGAGAACCCGGCGCCATCGTTCGGGGGCGGGTTGACGCCGCCGTACGGACCGAGCGAGTCGTTGACGACGTTGGGCGGGAAGCCGATCGTCCCGGGTGCGTCGCTGCCGCCGCCGAGGATCGTCGAGCTGTTGCCGGATTCGAAGATGGCGAGGAAGACGGTCGAGCCGTCAGGGCTCACGGCCATGGCGCGCGGGTCCTCCGCGTCGATCGGGATCTCCAGCGGCGCGGCGCCCGGGTCGGCGAGGTCGAAGACCTGCACGAGGTTGGCCTGAGAGCAGGCGACGAACAGGCGGGCGGGGTCGCCAGCGATGATGCAGTCGAACGGCTCGTCGGCGGTCTGGATCGTGCGAACCACGTTCATCGCCCGCAGATCGACCATGCTCACGGTGTCGGAGATGTGGTTGACGACCCATGCGATATCGTCGCTCTGCGCCCGCACGCTGACCGGATCGACGCCGACCGGGATCGAGGCGATCAGTTCGGGAACCGGGCCGCCAATGTCGAAGACCTCGAGCCGCCCGTCCGGGGTGTTCGTGAGCAGGAGGCGGTCCCCCGCCGGGGTGATCTCCAGCGAGTGGATCGGATGGTTCTCCCAGTTGACGAAGGTCTCCGGGGCGTTGAGGACCGGGCCCGAACCACCACGGGGGTCCTGCGGCCCCATGAGGGCGGCCACGATCGTCGTCAGGCCGAGAGTCACGCCGAAGGCGCCCGCAGCGCCGATGCCACCAAGGTTCATTCCCTTCCCTTTCCTATTGCCGGCCAGGCCGCCCCGGCCAGTGCATCGGGCCATCCGCCCGATTCTCCCGCCCGACCCACCCCGCATTATCGCCCGGAAGGGCGATGCCACGGCCGGCCATGGCGCCACAGTTTCCCAGAATACCGGGCCTTTGGCAAGGGACATTCGGCGCCGGTGTCGCGGAATTGCAGGGCGCATACGGCCCTGAGAGCCCTGGCGTTGCGGAAGCCGGGCCCGGCGGGCGGAATCTCCTTGCAACCGGCCGGGTTCGGGTCACCATTAGGGGGGTGAGCGTGCGCGCGCGGGCGCGGCGCCGAGCCGAGAGGGAGCAGCAGATGAAGACCAATGGCGCCAGAGCCCTCGCTGCCGCGGCCGGGCTGGCGATCGCCTCGGCGGCGACGGCCGGAGGCGGCCCGGACAATGTCCTCCTGATCATCGATCCGTCCGACCCGGACTCGCTGCACATCGGCAACGCGTACCGGGAGGCGCGGGGGCTGCCGGAATCGAACGTGCTGTACCTGCGTCCGTGGGCCGATAACCACCGGCAGTTCGTGGACACGAATCTGGAAGCCTTGTTCGGCGAACTGGCGCAGCGCGGCATCGCGGACCGGATCGACTACATCCTGGTGGCGCCGACGGACCGCTATCGCCTCGGCGCCAGCAGCACGATCAGCGACGGGTGCTTCCCGGTCAGCAACCTCTCGGTGTCCTCCTGCTACACGATGGCGTTCGTCGCCGACGAGGTGCTTGCGGGGCTCAGCGTGCAGTCGAGCAACCGGTACTACCGCCCGATCGGCGATCACGTCGCGTTCGATTCGGAGATGACCTATCTCAGCGGGCAGCCGAGTTCATCATCCAGCGCGCGGCGGTACTTCATCGGCGCGACGCTGGGGTACACGCGGGACTCGGGCAACACCGTCGGCGAATTGCTGGACATGATCGATCGGAGCGCGGCGGCGGACGGATCGTTCCCCGCGGGGCGCTTCTTCTTCATGAACAACGCGTCGGACCCGGCTCGGAACGTGCGCCAGCCGAGCTATCAGCGCGTCCTCGATGACATGCTGCTGTCGGGGGCGGACGCCACCGAGGTCGCCGGGCGCCTGCCCACGAGCCCACCGACGGCCCTGGGCGTGATGACAGGGTTCAGCAGCGCCGACATCGTCGGCGCCGGCTTCACGTTTGCCGACGGCGCCTTCGCCGACCATCTCACCAGCTTTGCCGGCGTGCTCGGCGGCTCGGGGCAGTCGGAACTCAGCGAGTGGATCCGCAAGGGCGCCAGCGGCTCGGCGGGCGCCGTCGAGGAGCCGTGCAACTATCCCGGGAAGTTCCCGCATCCGCGGCTGCACGACTTCTATCACCAGGGGGCGTCGCTGGGCGAGGCGTATCTGCGCTCCGCAGCCTATATCCCGTTCCAGATCATGCTGTACGGCGATCCGGTCTGCCGGCCGTTTGCGCACATTCCGCGAGTCACCGTGCCCGGCTTTCCGGGCGGGGCGGTGAGCGGCGAGATCACACTGACGCCGAACGCCGTGACAGCGCATCCGGCGGCGGACATCGACCGGCTCGATCTGTACATCAATGGCTCATTGCACAGCTCGCGACTGCCCGGGAGCGGCTTCCGCATCGACACGACGCTCCTGCCCGAAGGGCACAGCGAGGTCGTGATCGTCGCAACCGACGACAGCGCGGTGGCATCCACTGGCCGGTTCGTCGGCGAGCTGCACGTGAACAACACAGCCCGCGGTGTTTCGCTTGCGGCGGACGCCTCGCAGCTCAGCCCCGGGCAGCACGTGGGGCTGACGGTATCCGCCCCGGGAGCGCGCGAGATCCGGCTTGTGCAGCACGGGCGGGTGATCGGGGCGATCGCCGGGGCCTCCGGCGAGGTGCGCATGTTCGGGCAGACGATGGGCTCGGGCCTGGCGCCGGTGCGGGCGATCGCGGAGTTCGCCGACGGATCACTGGCGCGCAGCGAGCAGGTGTTCATCACGGTGACGACGGCGGCGGCATCCAGCGGGGCCCCGCCGACAACCTTCAGCTTCACGCGCCGGGTTGATCCGGCGGCGGCTCTGGTGCTGGAACTCCCGGCGACGTACAACGCGTCGATGCGCGACGCGACGTACACCATCACGCAGGCGCCCACCCAGGCGACCGTGCTCTTCCACGGCGGCCGGCCGGCGGTGATCCTCCGACCGGATGCCGGCGCCGCGGGGACCGACGAGCTGCGCTTCCGCGTGAGCACGCCGGGCGGAACATCGAGCGAGGCGACGGTGACGCTTGTCTACGACTCGTCCTGCCGGGCGGACCTGACCGGGGAGGGGTCGCTGGACTTCTTCGACTTCCTGGCGTTCCAGAACCTGTTCGCCGCCGGAGACCTGCGGGCGGACTTCACCGGCGATGGCGTGCTGGATTTCTTCGACTTCCTCGCCTTCCAGAACGAATTCGCGGCGGGGTGCCCGTAGCCGAGCTCACGCGGGGGCGCGGAGGCGCGGAGCAGGGATTCATCTCGACTCGCCTGCTATCGCCCCCCCTCCTCCGCGCCCCCCGCGCCTCCGCGTGAGCCATCCCCGGCGGATCCGGAGAGCGCCGGGATGCGTAGGGGTCAGATAACCCATCCTCCGTCTGGATCGCCACCGGGCCACCGGTGGCCCGGGTGGGAGGGTCAAAAAACTGTCCTTGACACAGGTCCCCCGAGTCGCGAGGATGGGGGAAGACGTGGTCCTGATGGTCCCGGAGTCCTTTCCGGGGCCGAAATCGCACACAACAGACGCCTTGGTGGCGTCAAGCTCCGTCGATTCCGGCTCCCCTCGGGTCGCGATTTGACGTTGGGAGGCTTTGCATGAAACGAAGAGATATTGCCCGCGCCGGCCTCGCCGGCTCCGCCGCACTGGTCGCCGGCCTGGCCCTGACGGCCGGCGCCCACGATGAGGACTGGCGGAAGATCGCCGATAACCTGCCGCCTTATCAGGGGCCGATCGTCACGCTGAACGATGTCCGCAGCGGCGCGGTTCCGGTGGACAGCATGTTCGATTTCGAGAACATGACGATGCAGTCGTGGATCCCGCTGTCGGAGTTCGCCGGGTCTCACAGCTCGGGGAACGACTGCTGGGGGTACACCTCGCCATCCGGCCGCGAGTACGCCATCATGGGGCTGCAGAGGGGCTTCGGCTTCGTCGAGATCACCGACCCGACCAACCCGGTGATGCTGGGCGTGGTGGATGGTCCCGGGAGCACGTGGCACGACATCAAGGTGATCGGCGATTACGCCTACGGCGTATCGGAGGCCGGCGACGGGATCCAGGTGGTCGATCTCACGCGGATCGACGAAGGGATCGTGCGGCACGTCAAGAACCACACGACGATGGGGCACTGGAGCAGCCACAACATCGTCGCGAACACCGACTCGGGACATCTCTACATCGTCGGCGGAAACGTCGCCAACGGCGGGCTGTGGGCCCTGGACACGGTGGATCCGGAGAACCCGAGCTTCGTCGGCGAGTGGACGAGGTTCTACGTGCATGACGCCCAAGTCGTCACCTATCACGACGGGCCGTACGCCGGGCGCGAGATCGCGTTCACACTCGGCGGCACCGGCGGCGGCTGGGGGAGCACGGGCCTGCGGATCGTGGATGTCACCGACAAGAGCAACATGTTCACGATCACCGAGGCCTTCTGGTCCGACTCCGGCTACGCCCACCAGGGGTGGCTGAGCGAGGATCGCAAGTACTTCTATCTCGA
>CAYMJK010000070.1:0-3961 GCA_964390535.1 uncultured Phycisphaeraceae bacterium
GGGCTGCCCGGCGGTTCGATCGTCAACACTCATATATCGACCCGCTCCATGGCCTTCATCCACCACGTCTGGGCCCAGTGGCGGCCGCTGGACCGGCTCATCAGCCGGTCGAAGCCCCCCTCGCGGACCCGGCGCGTGGGACTACGCAGATCCGGCGCCCCCGTCCGCAGCGCCCGGTCCAGCCACGCCTCATGGACCCGCCGGAACTGCGCCCCAACATCCCCCGGCCTCTCTCCCCGATTCCACAACATGCGGGCATTGTAACACCAGCGGGCCTGCCGCTCCCGCGTGGAGTGGGTGATCGCCCGGCGCCAATGGCGCCAGCCCGCCCTCCAAGGGGTGAGACGCCGCCATGCCTGCCGGTGTGCTCCGCAGCCCGCGATCGCAACGAGGTGCTCAGTTATGGAAGTACTTCACCGCATCCCGATCCTTCGTGTTCCAGACCTCTCCCACCGACTTGGTTCCCTTGCTCTGGGCGCTGCCGAGGCTCCCGCCCCAGCACCTGGGGTATTTGCCGCGGTACATCTCGCCGTCAACGATGACAACCACGTGGCCATTGTTGCGGGCCGGGGTATGGCTCTTGGAGCTCAGCCCGGCGATGACCAGTCGCCCGCTGCGGACCCACTGGAGGCACGAGGCCGCATCTGTCGCCGTCCAGACCTTGCCCATGGATTCCACGATCGCGTCCGCGTTGCCGATCAGGACGATGCTGAGTTCCGCTCCCACCGCCTTGACGAACCCGGAGCAGTCTCCGCTCCACTTCTCGTACGCCTTCTTGCACGCGGCCACGACTTTCTCATCACCGGCCATGTTCTGTCTCCGTTGCGCGCCATCCGACCTCCGGCAGCCCGCGGCTGCCGACCTCCGTTCAAGCGACAAGCACGCCGGCGAGTCACGCGCCCGGCGCGACAAATCGTCGGCGCCATCTCCGAGCGGGAAAGTGGATTGCGAGACCACGAAGCGAGCGAAACCGCGCGCCGTCGCGGGGCGCCAGTTCACGGCGTCTCGGAGGTCCCGTCAGGGTGAGATGCTGCGTCGCTCGCGGCGCCCCGCAGCCCTCAAATCCCCAGCTCCCCCAACCCCCGCTCGGCGTCAAACTCCCCCCAAATCACATCCATCCCCGCCGCGGCGTCCAGCCGGCGCAGGTATTCGTCGCCGGGGATCTCCACCGCCCCCAGCCGCTCCAAATGCGGGTTCATGAGCTGCACATCGTGCAGCGCGAATCCGCGCGCGCGCAGGTGACCCGCCGCATGCGCCAGACACACCTTGCTCGCGTCCGTTCCACCCGCCTCCGGCCGGCTGAACATGCTCTCTCCTGCGAACAGCCCGCCCAGCGTCACCCCGTAGAGCCCGCCGACGAGGCGCGCCCCCCGCCCGCCCGCGCCCGGCAGCCACGCCGCGACCGTGTGCACGTGCCCCGCCCGCCCGAGGGCCAGATACGCCTCGGCCAGCTCCGGGCTCAGCCACGTCTGCTCCCGCCCCGGCCCCGGCTCGGCGCACGCCGCGATCACCGCCTCCAGCGCCGTATCGGACCTGATCTCGAACCGCCCCGAACGCAGCCGCTGCCGCAGCGACCGGCCGATCCGCGGCCCATCCATCGGCAGAATCGCCCGCGGGTCGGGCCGGTACCAGCCGATCATCCCCCCGTCCCGCTCGTCGGCCATGGGGAACGCCCCCTGGCGATACCCCTCCAGCAGGGCCTCGGCGATCTGGGCATCCGTCGGTCTCACAGGCGCAACATCCTGTCCGGCAAAGGGTTGGGTGGCCAGGTGGCCCGGCCATCGGGCGCGAAATCAGGTGGGGAAACGCCCGAAACCCTGATACCATGAAAGTGGCGCCCGCGGATCCGGAACTATCCCGTAGCCGCGCAGCCGGCGCCGGAGGTGGTGCTCATGGCCCAGGACATTCTCGAAAGAGTGCTCGACGAGGACGTGCTCTTCCTGCTCGTGGGCGGGTCGGTCGGCATCGTCGCGATCATCGTCGGGATGGCGAGTTCGGTGCTCAAGGCAGTCTCGCGGGAGCGCTCGCGCCGCGAGATCGCGGCCTACATCGCCGAGGGATCGATGACGCCGGAGCAGGGCGAGCGCCTCCTGGCCGCCGGCGAGGCCAAGCGCTGCGGCTGAGGACACAATGCGATGTTCACGCTCGCCGGGCTCACTGAGATCGTCACGAATCCCGCCATCATCGCCGTGGCCGGCGGGGCCATTCTCCTGAGTTTCATCGTGAAGACGCTGTCGATCCGCGAGCGGGAGCGTTCGCGCCGCGAGATCGCCGCCTATGTCGCCGAAGGGTCGATGACGCCGGAGGAGGGCGCCCGCCTCATCGAGGCCGGCGAAGCCGCCGAATCCGAAGACTGTTGAACCGCGGCGGCCCCGCAGCCGCCGCGATGGAGGGTTCGCTGATGGGTGGTTCCGTCCCGATGCTCGATGGCGATGACACGCTCCGCATCATCGCCGTGGCCGGCGGGCTGATGCTCGGGGCCCTCTTCATCGCGTTCCTCACGCTCACCGTCTGGATCGACGCCCGGCGGAAGATGCGCCAGACCGCCGAGTTCGAGCAGTCCCGCCGCGAGATCGCCGCCTACATCGCCGAGGGATCGATCGCCCCGGATGATGCCGCCAGGCTGCTCGCCACCGGACGACCCCTGCGGTCGCGCGTGATGGACGAACTCTGAGGAGAACGGCGATGGAAACCGTTCGCCGAGGGCTCCATGACCCCCGAAGATGGCGCCCGCCTGCTTGATGCCGGCGCGAGGCCAGGCGCCGACGACGCCTGAGCCCCGCCGCCCCGCCTGCCCAAATAAAACCCTGACAACACCCGCCGGGAACTATCCGCAGTCAACGTCCGTTTTTTGCTTGCGGGGGCCGAGAACCGATGCACAATCAGCGGGATCGGCGGCCGCTCGCGGGCCGCGCGGGCGTCGAGTCCAGCCCCTCAGATTGCCCAGATTGACACTTGGGGAATCTGCGAAGATCGAGGGTCTGGGCGCTTGGCGCCGGGGCAGGAACGTGGTATCCTTGGGGAGAGAGAGATTTCCCCCTCCCGGAGGGGGGCATAGAGAGTGGAAGGAGAGCTGAGTGATCCGCATCGCAAGCACAATCGCAGCGTTCGGGCTTCTGGCCGGCGCCGCTCAGGCTGATGTCGTGTTGACCTTCGGATTCACCGATCTGGCGGGCGAGTTCGACGGTGGAAGCGCCTTCACCGCCGACAGCGTGAGCGCTGGCGTGCTGCAATCCAGCGGCGACGTGTCGCGCCTGCTCGCCCCCGGCGGCACGGCCGACTACGACGCCGGCTTCGCCAGCGGCGGGTTCAGCATGAACATCGGCGTTCCCGCCGTGCGCACCGACCCGACCTCCGGCGGCTTCACCATCACCGACGCCGATGGCGACACCATCACCGGTGACATCAACGGGAACTGGGTCAGCGGAGGGGGCGACATCGTCTTCTTCACCGGCTCGCTGAGCAACGTCAACCTCAACGACCTTGGCGGCATCGACGGTTCGTTCGATGGTCCCTCGGGTGGCTCCTTCGGTCTGGACATTCCCAGCCAGCCGCTCGAAGGCGCCCTCGTGACGCTCTTCATCGCCACCGGCTCCGGCTTCTTCGACTCCGCCTTCAGCGACGTCTCCACCCAGGTGGATGGCGTCGTCGTTCCGGCGCCTGCGGGCCTCATGGCCCTCGCCGGCCTCGGCCTGATCGCAAGCCGCCGTCGCCGCGCCTGATCGCGACACAATCTGCTCAAACGAATCGGCCGCTGGCCCCATAGGACCAGCGGCCGATCTCTTTTTGTGATGTGTGCGCCGGCCGCCGCCAGCACTGAACCGGCCCGCCTCGCGATCAGGCCCGCAGCGCTGCGCCGACCTCCTCCGCCATCCGCTTCGCCGCCTCCCGCACGCGCGCCTCCAGCGGCCCGGCGCCACCCGGATAGATGATCGACCGGCTCGCTGTCACCAGCGCCCCC
>CAYMJK010000071.1:0-2544 GCA_964390535.1 uncultured Phycisphaeraceae bacterium
TTCCGCGCGATCCCGACATCGCTGAAGGGGCGGCTCCTGATGCCAATGGGCTTCCTCATGCAGGGGATGATGAAGAAGATGGTCATGCAGGATCTGCAAGATCTCAAGGCCCACGTCGAGGGCGGCGCAGCCCCGGGGGCAAACGCCCAGCCCGCGTGAGCAGACATAGCGCTCAGCATCACAATTCCTCCTCGATTTCAGCTTTGTGCTTTGTGCTTTCTGCTTTGCGGCTCCGCCGCGACCCTGCTCCGTTTGCGCGCCGTTTCGTGTCCACTCCGCCTCGACGCTTGCCCGACCACACATGCCGGGTCACAATCCGGCATGAACACCAGCACGCCCACGGATGCAGCGCTGCCAACGCTCACCCCCATCGAATCCGATGCCGCCATCGCCTGGATCGAGCCGGGGGGCGCCTCGCTGCTCCAGCTCGCCGCGCGGCTCAAGCTCTCGCCGCACGAGCTCCACGACATCCTCGCCCGCCCGCACGTCGCCGCCTTCGCAAGCGCCATTCGCGACCTCGTGCAGGTGCGCGCTGACATCCTCGCCCGATACAACCACACCGGCGCCCTGCACGAACTCGCCGAAATCGCCCGGAATCGCGACAATGATGTCGACACGCGCCTCCGCGCCGCCATCGCCATCCTCCGCGGCCCCCGGCCTGCCCCCGACGCATCCGTCGGCGCAGACCGTCGCCAGCTTCCACACACGCGCCCCACCAGCCCGGCCCCCCACCCACCGCGCCTTCCTGCGGTGCAGACCGCCAGCGCCCCCACCGTCGTCGGGGTCGTCGGGGCGCCGAAGTCGGACCACCCCACCGACAACGCGTCCGACCCCCCAACCGCCGCGCGCCGCCCTGCGCCCTCCACGCCCGCCAGTCCCGTCACACTCCACCGCGCAGCCGGCGCCCCCCGCGCCCGCCACGATCACGGCGCCTCCGAACGTGTCGCCCTCCACGCAGCATCACCCACCACCGCCGGACACCCTCCCTGACTCGATGCCTCGGCGCCCCCTGCCTCATGCCTCTCTTCAAGTCAACACCCACCCACACGACGCCCCCGCGCCGCCGCTATCCCGTGCGCACATCGCGCGCGTGCCATCCGTGCCACTGACGGCCGCCGTCAGTGGCTGCAAGTGCCGCCCAGCCATTCACTCAGGATCTCGAATAATCTCGTGACGACCCGATCAAGCCGCGGCTTCGTAAGCTTGATACCGTACCGACGCTGAGTCTTTGTCCCTCCCCCAGGGGAGCAAACTCGCTCATGCCCGCCCTCCTGTCCACTTTCGGCGGCCTCACGCTCCTCATCGCCCTCGCGCTGCTCGCACGCGCCCTCGTCGGCGATCGCGCCCGCGGCCGGCGACGCTGCCCCGGCTGCTGGTACGACCTCGCCGACACGCCCGGCATGCGCTGCCCCGAGTGCGGCCGCGAAGCGCGCGCCGAGCGCGCCCTCTACCGCGCCCGCCGACGCCCGGCCCGGTTCGTTCTCGCCTTCGCCGTACTCCTCGCCGGCCTCGCGCTCCTCTCCGTGCCCGCCTTCACCGGTGGGTCCTGGGTGCGGGCGGTTCCCACCACCGTCCTCGTCTGGTCGTTCCCGACCTGCACGCGAATCATCGAGGATCCCACCAGCGCCAGCGCCCCGACCGCCGAGGAACTCCTGGCCGAGATCCAACGCCGC
The DNA here is from genome assembly GCA_964390535.1 of uncultured Phycisphaeraceae bacterium. Classification (GTDB taxonomy): domain Bacteria; phylum Planctomycetota; class Phycisphaerae; order Phycisphaerales; family UBA1924; genus CAYMJK01. The sequence continues at coordinate 1,674 of CAYMJK010000071.1, forward strand.
GCCCACACCGGCCCCATGTGGCATTGGCAGCGCCGCGCACTGGTCCGCCGCAGTGTCGCGGTTTACGAACGAACCACGGAGAAGGGGGCGCAACTCCACGCGGGCCGGCAGTTGAACTACTCGAAGGCCTTCGTCGGCGAGCACATTCCCCGATTGCTCGACATCGCCGCAGCGCGAGACTATGGCGACGCCGACCTCCTCAACCTCGCCCTCAGGCACAGCCGCGAATGGCTCCCCGACAAGGGCGCCGTCATCGAGCGCCTCTTTACCGCGCTCGAGTCCGGCAAACCCCAGATCAGCCGCATCGACACCATCAATGTGCTGATCCACCTCGGGGCGGATGGGAAGAGCCTGCTCCCGCACATCGTCGCCGGCATCGAGGAGGCGGCCCCGAGTGGCAACCGCCACGATCGCATCGTCCATTCGCAGTCGGTCGCCAACCTCGCGAAGCTTCCTGACGCTCTGGATCAGGCCCTCCCAAGGCTCATTGAGCTCGCCGACTCCGAGGACGCCTGGACTGCGCTCGGCGCCATACAGACGCTCGGCAACGTGGGCCCCGATGCCGCCCCCGCCGTGCCCGCGCTCATGGCGACGCTTGAGCGCCATGAGCCGAGCGGCACGCTCCAGATGTGGGTCGCGCGCGCCGCTTTCCGCATCGGGCCCGCCGCGGCCGAAGCGAGGCCCATCATCGCCGGGCTCCCCGAGGGTTCAAACGGGTTTCGCCGGCTGGTCCGGGAGGCGGCCCTCCTTCGCCTGGGCGGAGCTAATGAGGCCACACTCGATCTGCTCGCCGGAGCGATCGCGAGCCCCGACGAAGAGCGGCGCGAAGCGGCCATCTGGCTCCTCGGCGATCTCGAGACCGACGCCGAGC
>CAYMJK010000072.1:0-5310 GCA_964390535.1 uncultured Phycisphaeraceae bacterium
GTACGGGGTCGTCGGCTGGCCGGTCGCCCACTCGCGCTCGCCGGACATCCACAACGCCGGCTTCAGCGCCATCGGGCACGATGGCGTATACCTGCCCCTGCCGGTCGCCGAGGGCTACGAGAGCTTCAAGGCGACTGTGCAGGAACTCGCGGGCCGGCGCGGGCTCGACCTCGCCGGCCTCAGCGTCACGCTCCCGCACAAGGAGCATCTGGTCACGCTTGCGCGCGCGGAAGGGTGGGATCTCGATGATGCCGCCGACGCCACCGGCGCCGCCAACACGCTGACCATCAAGCGCGATGACGCTGGTGATCTGCAGCGCGCTTCAGTCACGAATACCGACGCCACCGGCCTGCGCGCCCTGCTCCTCGATGCGCTCGGCGCCGGTGAGCCCGCCTCGCTCGCCGGACGCGTGATCGCCATCATCGGCGCCGGAGGGGTAGCTCGAGCTGCCGCATGGGCGGGCGCCACCGCGGGCGCCGAGGTCATCATCTACAACCGGACGCTGGCGCGGGCACGGCGACTCGTGATCGATCTCGCCGGCGTCGGCGTCATCTCCGCCGATAAGGCCGGCGCCATCGACGCCCGGCCCCACGACGCCATCATCAACGCCACCTCCGTCGGCATGGAGGGCGGCCCCGCGCCGGACGCCAGCCCGGTGGATGTTTCGCGCCTGCAAATCGATGACCCTGCGCGCGCACTCGCCATCGAGACGGTCTACACCCCCATCCAGACGCCGTTCCTGACGGCCTGCGCGGGCGCAGGCTGGCGGACGATCGATGGCGCCGCGCTCTTCGTGGCCCAGGCGGGCGCGCAGTTCCAGCGCTGGACCGGGGCGCCGCCCCCGGCGGACCTGTTCGACACGATCGTCCGCAGCGCCGCCGATTGAGCGCCGGGGCACTTCCAGGCGCGGCGTCCCGCGTCATCCGGCCCGGTAATCGGTGGCCGCGGCGCTGCTGGGCGGCCGGGCTCGCGGATCGGGGTGAACTTGACACCGGCGCCGGCCGATGCTCCCGGGGAGACCACCCATGAGCCGGCCCGTGCGCGCCCCCATCCTGAGCGAGTTCAGCGACGAGCCGGAGATGCTCGAACTGATCGAGCAGTTCGTGGCGGAGATGCCGGCGCGGGTCAAGGCGCTGCGGGCGGCGTGGACGGCGCGTGAGATGAACGCCGTGCGCCGGACCGCCCATCAGCTCAAGGGCGCTGCCGGCGGCTACGGCTTCAGCATCATCGGGGACACCGCCGCCGAACTCGAAGACCGGCTGCAGGAGGAGGCGTCGCAGGAGGAATGCGGCGCGATCGACGAGGTGCGCGAGCTGGTGGAGTCGCTTCTGGACCTCTGCGAGCGGGCGCGGGCCGGCTGACGGATGGCGCACGCGGCCGGGCGGGCGCAGCGCCGGCGAGGGATCGATATCGACGATGGTCTTCCGCAACGGACAGCTTGACGACACGGCGCCGAAGGTGCTGGTGATCGACGATTCGCCGGATGTGCACCGGCTGCTCAAGGCGCGCCTGCGCTACGAGAACCTCGCGCTGGTCCCGGCACTGACCGGCGCCGAGGGCATCGAACTCGCCCGCCAGACGCTGCCGGCGATCATCCTGCTGGACCTTGACATGCCGACGATGGACGGCTTCGAGGTGCTGCGCGATCTCAAGGAGCACGCCTCCACCGTGGACATCCCGGTGATCGTGCTCAGCGGTCTGCACGGCCCGCAGGACAAGGTGGCCGCGTTCGATCTCGGCGCCGTCGACTACATCACCAAGCCATTCGAGATCATGGAACTGCGCGTGCGGGTGCGCTCGGCCCTGCGCCTGCAGCGGCTGGTGCGGATGCTGGCGCAGCGGGCCCAGATCGACGGCCTGACGGGGCTGTGGAACCGGGCCTACTTCGATGTGCGCTGGCGGGAGGAGGTCGCGGTCTCCCGCCGCAAGCGCCGCCCGCTGGCGCTGGCCCTCTGCGACCTCGACCACTTCAAGAGCGTGAACGACAGCTTCGGTCACCCGGCCGGCGACGCCGTGCTGCAGGGCGTCGCCGAACTCATGCAGGATGTGCTGCGCGAGTCGGACATCGCCTGCCGCTTCGGCGGCGAGGAGGTCGCCATCATCATGCCCGAGACCAGCGCCGCCGAGGCGGCCCAGGTCTGCGACCGCGTGCGCGACGGGCTGGCATCGCTGGCGTGGGCCCGGCATCCGGACCGGCAGGTCACGATGTCGGTGGGCGTCGTCGGCTCCCCCGGGGGCGGCCGCGTGGATGCCGACCAGTGGCTGGCGATGGTGGACGCCGCCCTCTACGACTCCAAGCGCCGCGGCCGCAACTGCTGCACCGTGCGCGAGACGCCCTCCGACGAGCCGAAGATCCGCCGCGCAAGCTGACCCCCCGTGGCGCGACGCGGCATGGGCTTCCAGTCCATACCGACGCGGACCAGCGCACAGCCACCTTGCGCGCGCGGCGTCAGCAGGAATCGCGGCCACGGCAGCCCAGGCGCCGCCGCGGCCGGGTACGCTCTGCCGATGTCCCGCCGTGCGGCAGTCGCCCTGATCCTGTGTCTGGTGGCCCTGGCCATGGCCTTCCTCGCCCGGCTGCTCATCGATTCCCCTGCCGCGGGCGAGTGGATGCCCGGGTTCGCGTGGCCGGCCGATCCCACGATTCTCGAACTTCGGATGGCTCGGGCCGTGGCAGGGCTCATCGTCGGCGCTGCTCTGGCCGGAGCCGGCGTGATGCTCCAGAGCCTCTTCCGGAACCCCCTGGCGGCGCCGGAACTGCTCGGGCTGTCCTCGGGGGCCGGCCTGGCGGTTTCGCTGGTGGCGTATGGGGCGTATCTCGCGGGGCGGGGGGCGGCGCCGGCGGTATCACAGGAGGCCGCGGCGCTGATCGGGTCGCTGGGCACGCTCGGGCTGGTCTATGTGCTGGCGCAGAAGCGCGGGCTGATCGAACCGGTTGCCCTGATCCTGGTCGGCGTCATCCTCGGCGTGATCCTCGGCGCCGGAACGGCCCTGATCCGCAGCCTGATGCCCCCGGATGAGAGCCGCTCGGTGACATCGTGGCTTTTCGGGACGCTCACCGACGAGTTGCCGCGGGCGCGGCTGTGGGGCGCCGCGGCGGTCACCCTCCTGGGGGTGGCCCTGGCGGCGAGGCTCGGGCCGGCGATGGATGCGATGGCCATGAGCTCCGATGAGGCTCTGAGCGTGGGGGTGCGCGTCGGGCGGGTGCGGGCGATCCTGTTCATCGCCTCGGGCGTGCTCACCGCGGCGGCGGTTTCGATCGCGGGGCCGATCGGGTTCGTCGGGTTCGTCTGCCCGCATGTGGCGCGGCTGATGATGGGGCCGTCGCACCGATCGCTGGCGGTGGGGGCGGCGGCGCTGGGTGGAACCCTGGTTATCGGAGCTGATGCGCTCGTGCGCGCGATTGACCTGCCCACGGGGCGCGTGCCCGTGGGAGTGATCACTGCCCTGCTGGGGGGACCCGTGTTGATCGCGATGCTGCGTGGACGGGGGCTGGGGCGGTTCTGAGCCGGCCGCGAGCGTTCGCCGAAACCGGGCGCCAGGCGACCCGAACAAACATCTGGACCGCGCGCCGCCCGCTCGCGGTACCCTGTAGGAGTGGAAGACTCAATGCTGGACATCCCCGCTCACAGCGAACCGGCTGAGGTCTGGAGCGCGGTGGCCGAGCCCCGCGACCCGGAGGCCGACGTGGCCGAGGCCCGGGGGTCGCTGCGCCGGCTGGCGGTGGCGCTGGGGCTGTCGCTTGTGCTGGCGTTCCTGTGCTTCGTGCTGGCGCCCCGCTGGGGGGTCTATCTGCCGATGGCGGTGCCGCTGATGGGGTTCGGGGCGATTGCCTTGGGGACGATCCTCGCCGCGGCGGAGTCCAGCCGGGGCCGGAAGGCGCCCGAGCCGGAGATCGATCCCGGCCGGCCGATGTGCTGCTCCGGCCCGCGCCCCGTCGGCGAGGCGACCCGCCGCAGCGAGTGCTGCCGGTAGAGGCAGGGGGTCAGGGGTCAGGAGTCAGGGATCAGGGTCGGGGGCGCCGGCGCCAGACTCCGGATTTGAGCTTTGAGCTTTTCGCTCTGAGCTTTGCGCAGCCGGTACCATCGGCTCGCTGATGCGCCGCGCGCTGCTCCAGATCGCTCCCGTCCTGCGCCTGACGCGCATCACCACCGCTTTTGCCGGGATCAGCAACATCTGGCTGGTGATCCTGTGGACCCGGGCCCACGCCCAGGAGCAGATTGGCGCCGCCGGCGCCCGCATCGCGGAGACGAATCTGATCCTGCTGCTGGCGGGGGGCGCCGCGGCAGCGCTGGGGCTGTACGCGTTCGGTGTGGCGCTCAACGACATTCTGGATGTGAAGCGCGACCGGCTGCTGCGCCCGGATCGCCCGCTGGCCTCGGGCCAGATGACCGAGCGCAGCGCCGCGATCGTGGTGGCGCTGACGCTGCTGGTGGCGATTCTCGGGGCGACGGTTTTCGGCGTCGGCGGTGTGCTGATGACGCTGCTGGTGGCGGCGGGGGCGCTGGTGTACAACGGGGCGGGGAAGTTCGTGCCGGCGATCGGGCTGGTGCTGCTGGGGCTGGTCTTCGGCGGGGCGATGGTGGTGGCGAACATCGAACTGCGGTTCATCTGGCCGGTCTGGCTGGTGATGACGCACATGATCGGCGTCGGCGCCGCGACGCACGTGATCGGGCGCCGGGCGCCCCCGCTGTCGCGCCGGGCGATCGTGGCGGTGATCGTGGGGTGGGGGCTGAGCACAGCGCTGCTGCTGGGGGCGGGGTGGTTCAACAGCCTGTCGCAGGATGGGCTGTGGCCGGGATGGGTCGGCCCGGGGCCGGCGATGCTGATCGGCGGGCTGGCGCTGGGGTTCGTGGTGGTGGCGGCCCGCCGGGTGGCGCGGCTGGGGCCGGGGCCGCGGGCGGCGGAGAAGGTGAACCGGTACGGCTCGCTGTGGATGTCGCTGTACGCGGTGGCGTGGACGCTGGGGCAGGGGCTGGTGGGGGCGGCGGCGATCCTGGGCGGGCTGACGCTGGCGGGGTTTTTGGGCATGACGGCGCTGCGGGAGGCGTACAACCTTGCCGAGCACCCGCTGGGGTACCGGCGGTACGGTGGCGTGGGCTGGAACCCCATGCCACGGCCCGAAACCCCTGCCACTTTTTCGCCGCTTTCGCGCCAACCCGCTCCCGCGGCGGCGTTGAGCCGTGAAGGGCTGGCTTTCAGGCCCTCAGGAGACCCACCCGATGTCGACCCGCTCTCGAATCGCTTCCGCGCTTCTCCCGATCGCGCTGTGCGCGGCGCTCGCCACGGCGCCTGCTATTGCCCAGGAGG
>CAYMJK010000073.1:0-9440 GCA_964390535.1 uncultured Phycisphaeraceae bacterium
CCGGCGCGGCATCCTGCGCCCGCGCCGCGACCATCTCGATGACCTCGTCATAGCTGCTGGTCCCGCTGAGATCGATGACGCCCAGAAACAGGCCGCCCAGCCCGGCCATGTGCCCGTGGGCGTCGATCAGTCCCGGAAGGATCGTCGCCCCGCGGATGTCGATCACCTCCGCCTGATCCCCGGCCGCCGCCAGGGCCTCTTCGTTCGACCCTACCGCCACCAGCCGCCCGTCGCGCGCGGCGATTGCCTGCGCCCGCGGATTGCCCTCGTCCAGCGTGTAGATGTTGGCGTTGATGTACGCGACATCCTGGCCGAATGCAGCGCCGGCGCCGGACGCGATCGCCACCCCCACCGCCACTCCCACTGCGCTATGAACGAATCGACCCATCACGCCGCGCTCCCGCCTTGTCACAACACCTTCCGGAAAGAATTCACCACAGAGACACAGAGATCACAAAGAGGAAGAAGAGGCGATTCTCTGAAGCGATTCGCCGACGGAGCTGAAAGTTCCAGATCCCTGCCCTCTCTGCCCTCTGCGTCTCTATGGTGAAAACGATTCACCTCCGCCATGGTAGCGGCGCCGGCCTCTGCGCTCGTACACTCCGCCGCATGAACCGCACAGGCCCTGCGATCCCCGGCGCGCAGATGCTCGGCACCGGCCGTCGCGCTGGAGAGGTCGCCGCAACGCTCGCCCGTTTCGGCTTCGGCGAGTTCCTCGGCAAGACCGGCCTCGACCGCTTCCTCGGCCCACGTCCCGACCCCGGCGACCGCGATGATGATGGCGCCATCTCCCGCAAGCCCCTCCCGGTCCGGGTGCGCCTCCTCCTCGAGGAACTCGGGCCCACGTTCGTCAAGGGCGGCCAGATCCTGAGCACACGGCCCGATCTCGTCCCCGAGGACTGGATCGTCGAACTCAAGAAGCTGCAGGCCGATGTCCCCCCGGCGCCCTGGGACGGGCCTGGCGGTGTCCGGCGCGTGCTGGAGGCCGAACTCGGCGACCGCCTCGACGCCTTCGAATCCATCGACGAGACGCCGCTCGCCGCCGCCAGCGTCGCCCAGGTCCACCGGGCCCGCCTCCGCTCCGGCGAGGAGGTCGTCCTCAAGCTCCTGCGCCCCGGCATTCGCGAGCGCATGGCTGCCGATCTCGACCTCCTCGGCCTCTTCACCCGCATGGCCCGCGGCTACCTCGAGAACATCGGTTTCGATCCCGAGGCGGTCGTCACGGAGTTCAAGCGACAGCTCGAGCGCGAGACCGACCTCCTCACCGAGGCCGCCTCCACCCAGCGGATGCGCCGCGACTTCGAGGACCACGAGGGCGTCACCTTCCCCCGGGTCTATCCCGATCTCTGCACCCGCTCGGTCCTCTGCATCGAGGAGATCAAAGGCACGCTGCTCAACCGGCTCGACCCGAAGACGCTCACCCGCGAGCAGCGCGAGCGCATCGTCCGCAACGGGGCGGACGCCGTCTTCCGCCAGTGCCTCGTCATCGGTTTCTTCCACGCCGACCCCCACCCGGGCAACATGTTCGTGCTCGAGGGCCAGCGGCTCTGCTTCATCGACTGCGGCATGACCGGGCTTATCGACCCCGGCACGATGTCCCTGCTGGCGCAGATCACCTATGGCACGACCAACGGCGATCTCGAACGCATCGTCAAGGTCGCCGTCGAGCTCGCCGGGGCCGACCCGCGCCTCGTCGAGGATCGCGCCTTCCGGGCCGAGGCGTACCGCTTCGTCGATAGCTTCCAGGGCGGCTCCATCCAGTCGATTCACATGGGCCGCATGCTCGACGAGTTCTTCGCCGTCCTGCGCCGCTACCGCATGCGCTGCCCGGCCGACATCGTCTACCTCATCAAGGCGCTCACCACGATCGAGGGCGTCGCCGAGGACATTGCCCCGGAGTTCGATCTCGTCTCCTACGTGCAGCCGTATATCGAGCGGCTCATCAAGGAGCGCTACGGCCTCGGCGCCGTCAAGCGCCGCCTGCAGAACGCCGCCATCGAGTACAGCGATCTCATTGAGGAACTCCCCGGCGAGATCGGCTCACTCCTGCGGGCCGTGCGCCAGAACCAGGTCGCCGTCCGCCTGGAGCATCAGGGGCTCGACGAACTCACCGGCGAGCTCGAGCGCGCCAGCATGAACATCTCGTGGTCGCTCGGCATCGCGGCGCTCATCGTCGGCTCGGCCGTCGTGCTGCTGGCCGACAGCGTCGGCGCCGGGCAGTCGATCCTGACGACGCTCGCCGCCTGCGGCTTCGGCCTCGCCGTCACCCTCGCCGTCATCCGCGTGATCCGCTCGTGGCGCAACAGTTGAGGGGCGTGCGCCACACCGCCCCCGCGCGCTCCATCCGCTGACCAGCCCGCTCAGGGCCGGTCGCGCCGCTCGTCGCGCGGCTTGAGCCGGTCGCCGGCCGTTTTCAGCAGGTCGCCGACGGCGCCGAACAACGCGCCCGCGGCCTCCCGCGTCAGGCGGGTCGCGGCCGTCGCCGAATCGCCCATCAGCCCGATCGGATCGCGGGCCGCCGCCTCCGCCGCCGATTCCAGCGAGGGGCGGATCGTGGTGATCGTCCGCTTGGCGTGCTCCCGCGCCCCGGCCACCTGCCGGCGCGTCTCCTCGCCCGCTTCGCCGATCGCCCGGTCTACCGTCTCGACGAACATCCTCGCGATCGTGCGCAGATCCTCCGCCGTGCGCTTCAGGTCGTCGCTGGCGAAGGCCTTGCCGTCGCCGCTTGCCTCCTCGACCGCGAGACGCGTCGCGTGGGCCGTGCGCTCCAGCCCGTCGCCGAGCCCGTCCACCACCTGGCGCAAGGCGCTCTCCGGATCGGCGGGGGCCGAGCGGTCGATGGCGGCCAGCGCCGCGTCCATGGTGCGCCGGCTGAGGTCGGTCAGGCGAGCCGTGGCCCGATCCGCCGCCCGGTCCGTCCTCGCCGCGGCAGACGCCACCGCATCCCGCACGCGGTCGCGGATGTTCTCGCCGGATGCAACGGCCGCCTCGACCTCTTCGCGGAGCTTCTCATCGCGGAACTTCTCATCCCGCATCGGCTCGTCGCGGAACTTCTCTTCCATGGCTCTGGCTCCCACTTGGCCGGCCGGCCTGGCAGGCCTGTGAACTGTAGCGATGGCCGGCGGCCAAAAGAAAACGGGCCGAGGGTCTGCCCCGGCCCGATCCATCTCATCCTATGCGTGCGGTCCGATCGACCGGCTGATTACCAGCCGCCGCGCCGACCGCCACCACCACCACCACCGCCTCCGCCACGACCGCCACCGCCGCCGGCCTCGCGCGGGCGAGCCTCGTTGACGGTGAGGTCGCGACCATCGAAGCTGGTCCCGTTGAGGGCCTCGATGGCGGCCTTGCCGGACGCCGCGTCGGCGAACTCGACAAAGCCGAAGCCGCGCGGGCGCCCGGTCTCGCGATCCATCACGAGTGTGGCGCTGGTGACATCGCCGTGCTGGGCGAACAGGTCGCGAAGCTGCGCTTCGCTGGTATTGAACGACAGATTTCCAACATAAAGCTTCATTGCACTTCCAGATTCAGCCCGATTTGAAACCCGCTTGCTTGAACTCGGGCAGGAGGAAGCATGGGCCACCGGCAAACCCGCCGACTGTGGCGGCGCCCCCGGATGAGGTTGAATCATAGCCGCCCCCCGAGGCGGGGAAATGGCAAGGGGCAAAGGGGCGAATTGCATAGGCAAGCCCGCAAGCCGGCCTTGGCCGCCTGGAGGGGGCTTTGGGAGAGCAACCTCGGCCAGTCGGAGCCTGACTCCATGCGAAATCGCCGGGGCCATGCCGGAGGACAACCCGGGGGTGAAATGGTGGAAACGCCGCTGGAGTGGGAAAAGCCAGCGCGCCCCTCGTTCCCCGGCCCCCGCCGCCTGCCCGGTGGCGCCAAGAGCCTGGCAGCTACCCGAACCCGAGCAGTCCCTCCCCTCTCGGCCCCACCCGAACCTTGCCCTGACCCGTTACTCCAGCCGCAGCAACAGCCACACCCGCCCCGGAAACGCCGGATGCAGCCGCGGCGAGTGCCGCGGGCTGCCCCTAGCGCCGGCCATCAGTGGCCGATGCGCCGGGGTGATGACGGGGACGTCGATCGCGCTTACGCCGTCGCATCAGCCCCGCGGCTGCGCCCGCTCCCCTCGTGCGGCGGGGGGCGGTCGGCCGCATCCTCCGCCCCTTCTGCGTCGCCCGGGGGCGGCTCCTGGAGGTAGTGCGCCGCCCGCCACGCGTGGTACGCCACCCGGTCCAGCCAGAGCAGCGTGTCGATGCGCGCATCGGCCGCCTCGGGGTCGAGGTCGCCGGCGGCAACTGCGCCCAGGGCCCGGCGTCGCTCCCTGCGGCGCTGCTCGGCGATCGCCTGCGCCATGGCCGCCGCAGCGCCGGCCACCTCGGCCAGGGGCGGGCCATCGCCCGCGGCGCCCTCGGCGACCCGGGCGCACGCCGCGCCCAGATCGGCCAGCAGATCCGCCACCGACGCGGCCACCTGCTGCGCGACGGGATCGCGCAACGCCAGCCTCCCGCTCTCCGTCCTCTGCATCAGCGCCTCCAGGAGGCGCTCGGCGTGGTCGGTCGCGTGCAGAATCGCGTTGTGGCGCGTGATGTCCGCCGGGGCCAGTTCGGCTCGGGCCATTCTGTGGATGAACCGGCGCACCTCCACGATCGCGGCCGCGGCGTCGCGCAGCTCCTCCGGATCGTCCACGCCCCGCCGGCGGGCGACCGCCTGCGCTGCGCGCGCAGCGGTGGCCGTCACCTGCGCAACCGCCCGCCGCGCCACCTCCATGCCGACGGGCCCCACAGCTCCGGCGATCGTCGCCAGGAAGCGCGTGGGCTTGGGCGCCCGCTCCGGCACGACCCGCTCGATGAGCCGCGAGAACGGCCCGACCATCGGCAGCAGCATCGCAACGCCCAGGACATTGAACAGCGTGTGAAACGCCGCCAGCGTCGTCGCGTCATCCTCGGCGCCCACCGCCGCAGCGCCGCGCCCCGCCACGCTCAGCAGCGCCGGCAGCGCTCCAAACGCCACTGCCGCGGTGAGCACGTTGAACAGCACGTGCGCCAGCGCGGTCCGCTTTGCCGCCGCCGGCGCCCCGAGCCCGGCGATCATGGCCGTGGGCGTCGTCCCGATGTTCTGCCCCACGATCAGCGCTGCCGCCTGCTCCAGCCCGATCGCCCCCGAAGCAACCGCAGCCAGCGTCGTCGCCATCGCCGCGCTGGACGACTGCACGACCACCGTCATCAGGCAGCCGATCGCCACCAGGATCGCCCGACCGAGCAGCCCGCCCGCGGCAGCCCCGGGCAGGTCGTCCGGGCTCAGCCGTGATGACATTGCCCCCATCCCATCCTGAAGCATGTCGATGCCGATGAAGAGCAGCGCGAACCCCGCCATCGCCATCCCCGCGTGCGCCACGCGCCCGCGCCCGAGCAGGCGCATGCCGACCCCCAGCAGCACGAGCGGCGGCGAGATCGCCCCCAGCGAGACCTTGAAGCCGAGTTGCGACACGATCCAGCCGGTGCTCGTCGTCCCCAGATTCGCCCCGAAGATCACGCCCACCGCCTGCGTGAACGTCAGCAGTCCCGCGCTGACAAACCCCACCGTGGCAAGGGTCGTCGCCGTCGACGACTGCACCAGCGCGGTCACCAGCGTCCCCCAGCCCACCCCCGACAACGGTCCGGACACGAACCGTGTGAGGATGCTGCGCAGCGCCTCGCCCGCAAGCGCCTTGAGCCCGTCGGTCAGCATCAGCATGCCGAGCAGAAACAGCCCAAGGCCACCAAGCAGCGTCGCAGTCATCGGGGCGGAGTGTATCGCCCGTCAGCGCCCGGGCGCCGCCCTCGAGCCCTTCCTCCGCCCCGCCAGCCGTCCCGCCAGCCGGGCGTTCGCTTCAACGAGTTCGAGGTTCACCCGCAGCGTCTGGCCGGCGGAGATCTCGTGCAGTGCGGCCAGAGTTCGGGGCGTGACGTCGCGGCCGCGGGCGCCGGCGCGCTGGACCTGCTGGCGCGCCTCGGCCAGCCACGCCCCCCACTGCCCCGGCTCGATGGGGGAGGGCGCCTGCTGCGCGATCACCACCCCGCGCCCCGTCCGCGCCAACTCGAAATCCACGAACCCGGCCAGTTCCCCCTCATCCTCGAACACCGCGTCCACCTCGGCCCCGCTCTGTGCCAGGTAGAACGCGGGAAACGCCCGTGTGCGGAACCCCACCACCGGGACCCCCAGCGTCTCCATCGCCTCCCGCGAAGATTCCACATCCAGCAGCGACTTCACCCCGCTGCAGACCACCGCCACCGGAAACCGCGCCAGCGCCAGCAGATCGCTGCTCACATCGAGCCGGTCGCCAAGGCCGGGATGCACCCCTCCCAGCCCTCCGGTCGCAAACAGGCTCACCCCGGCGGCGGCGGCAAGCTCCATGGTCGCGCTCACCGTCGTGGCGCCGGACTCACCTCGATGAAGGGCCACGCCGATGTTGGCGGCGTTCAGCTTCGCCACCTGCGGCGTCCCCACCCCCACCTCCAGGAGCTCCGCCACCTGCTCCGGCGTCATCCCGACGATCCCCCGCCCCCGCAACACGCCGACGATCGCTCCCTCGCCCCCGCCCTCGGCGACCGCCTGCGCCAGCCGCGCTGCAAGCGCTGCGCCCTCCCCCGGCGGCACGCCGTGGGCGAGCAGCGTCGTCTCCAGCGCCACCGCCCGCCGCGTTTCGGTGACATGCCGCTCGATCCGCCGCACCGCACGCTCCTCCAGCCGGTTGCAAGGGCCACGGCCACGCCGCGGCGCCCCCAATCAAAGACACGACCCCGGCCACCGGCCGGGGTCGCGCCAAAGTTCAGATCGCGGCAGGCCGTCTCAGCCCACCATGTCCTTCAGGCCCTTCAGCGGCCGGACCTTGACGACGTTGCGGGCCGGCTTGGCCTTGAACGTCGTGGGCTCGCCGGTGAACGGGTTGATCCCCTTGCGGGCCTTGGTGGCCGGCTTCCGCTGCACCAGCACCTTCATCATGCCCGGGACGTTGAAGACCCCTGCGTTCCCCTTCTTGAGGTCCGCGGCGATCATCTGGCCCATGGTGTCGAACACGGCCGCGACCTCCTTCTTGGAGATCCCGACCTGATCGGCGATGGTCCCGTAGACCTCGCTCTTGGTGCGGGCCTTGTCTTTGGCCGGGCTGATCCGGCCGGTTGCCCGGGCCGGGGCGGCCGTCTTGCGGGCCGTCTTCTTGCGGCCCGAGGCGCTCGCCTTGCGCCGGGTTGCCCGGCCGGGAGACTTGCGTGCGGGCTTCCGAGTCGTTCTTCTTGCCATGTTCCACTCCGTTTGTTGGTGGCGCGAGCTTCGTACTCTGCGCTTTGTAACCGAAACTATCGTGCCCTTCAAGTCGGCAGGTTGTGTTTCGGCCGTGAAAAATAGGGTTTTTTTGCCTTCTTTTGTCCTTTCGCCCCATTTTTGACCCGATTTTTGCCGCTCGGGCCCCCCTACCGACAGCTTTCGCCCCCGGAAACAGCGCCTCAAACCACCCGAATCACGAGGGGCGCATGGTCGGAAAGCCGTCCCGCGGGCGCCCCGTCGCCCCCGGAATCGGCCGCGGAATCACCGGGGCGCAGGCGCGAGCCGTCGATCCACGCCCCCTCCAGACGCCCCGCCAGCGCCCCGGAGAGAAAGCAGTGATCGATCCGCCCGCTCCCACCCGAGCGCCGCGCCCCGGCCGCCCCGCGCCAGGTCACCTCCCGCCCTCCGGGCCAGAGGGTCCGCCACGCGTCCACATACCCCATCGTCGCCAACCGCCCGAGCTGCGCGGTGTGCTGGAACGCCCGCCCGTCGACGCCCGCCCGCCCCGTGTTGAAGTCCCCGAGCAGCGCATAGGCCTCCTCCCGCCCCGCCGCAGCGCCCGCGACCACCTGCCGCCACACCATGGCCCGCTCCGGCCCCGGCCCAGCGGGCGGCACGTGGAGCCCCGCCAGCCGCAGATCGACGCCCGGAATCAACTCCGGGATCCGAACCTCCAGCCACCGGCGCGCCACCGCGCACTGGGCGCCCGCCGATGCGGCCTCCGTGGCAGGGCGCCCCGGCGCCAGCGGCGCCCGCGAGGCGATCAGCACCCCGTTCTCCGACGGTCCCCCGGGCGTCACCGCCTGATGCTTGAGCCCGTGGTCGGCCAGGGCGCCCCGGATCTGGCCGCCGCGCCCGGCGCGGAACTCCGTCAGCACGACCACATCCGCGCCGGATTCCACCAGCGCCAGCGCGATCGCCGGCGTCCGCCGCGCTCCGCCCCCGTGTTGAATGTTCCAGGTCAGAAACGTGACCACGCCCGCTTCTCCCGACTCCGGACCCCTGACCCCTGCCCGCGCCTCCCCCGCCCTACGTTACCGCGATGCCCCCCGCCCCGCCGATCGTCGCCTGCACGCGCATCGTCCCCGGCCATCTCGAGGTCGCCGGCGCGGAGGTCCGCATCGGCCCCGCCGAGCTGATGACGCGCCCGCAGACGCTCGAGTTCATCCGCGGCGCCACCATCATCATCACCATGTTCACCGACCGGGTGGATGGGGCCTTCCTCGATGGCGCCGGGCCACAGCTCAAGGCCATCTGCAACTTCGCGGTCGGGACCGACAACATCGACTTCGACGCCTGCCGCGCCCGCGACATCATCGTCACCAACACGCCGGATGCCGTCACCGAGGGGACCGCCGACATGGCCTGGGCCCTGCTGCTGGCCGCAGCGCGGCGCCTCGTCGAAGCGGACCGGTTCGCCCGTTCCGGCCAGTGGGCCGCCCGCGGCGTCCTCGGCATGAGCGAGTTCATGGGCGCCGATCTTACCGGGCGGACGCTCTGCATCGTCGGGGCCGGGCGCATCGGGTACGCCACCGCGATGCGCTCGATCGGCTGGGGCATGCGCGTCCTCTATGTTGCCCGCCGGCGGCGGTGGGAGTTCGAGCTCGCTCCCCTCGCCGCCCGGCGCGTCTCACTTGAGGATGGGCTGCGCGAGGCCGATGTCGTCAGCCTGCACACGCCCCTCACGCCGGAAACCCGCCACATGATTGATGCCGACCGCCTCGCGCTGATGAAGCCGACGGCCATTCTCATTAACACCTCCCGCGGCGCGGTCATCGACGAAGCCGCGCTCGCCGCCGCCCTCCGGGCCGGGCGCATCGGCGCTGCCGGCCTGGATGTCTTCGAGCGCGAGCCCGAGATTCACGAGGGGCTGCGCGAACTCGACAACGTGACGATGACCCCCCACATCGCCAGCGCCGAAATCCGCTACCGCGAGATGATGACGCGGATGGTCGCCGACAACGCGGCGGCCGTGCTGGCGGGGGCTGCGGCGCCGAACCGCGTGGCTTGAACGAGGCTGTGTGCGCGCCGCGGGCGCCGGCCGAGACGAAAAACGGGCCGGGCGCACTCGGGGAGCGCGCACGGCCCGTGGGTCGTGGGGACCTTCACTCGCGCCGGATCAGCGGCGGCGGCGC
>CAYMJK010000074.1:0-9128 GCA_964390535.1 uncultured Phycisphaeraceae bacterium
CACTCAGCCGCTCTCAGCCGCGGCCACGTTCCCGGCGCCGAGGAACTGTCGCATCCTCCCGCCGCAAGCAGCGCGCCGGCCACAGCCGCCATTGCCAGCTTCATTGCGGACTGTAGGGGCGCCCGCGGCGCCGGCGCCATCTCATGCCCCCTCCACCACCTCCGGATCGCGCTCCCCGCTCTTGTGGTACCCCAGCCGGGCTTCCGCGTAGCGCTGCGGCGAGATGTTCAGGTCCGGTGTCTCGCCGCGCTGGTGCTGCGCGTGCAGATGCTCCAGGAACGGCACACACCACCGGCACCCCGTCCCCGCCCCGAGGCAGTCGGAGATCAGCGAGGCAACCTGCGGATCCTCGCGATGCAGATACGTGCGGATCTTCCGCAGCGACACGCGAAAACACAGGCAGACGTGGTCGTCAGGCTCCACGCCGCATTCTACGTGGGCGACAAGCAGGCCGCAGTCCGGCCCTTGGGCGCAAGCGCGGATGGCTCACGCGGCGGCGCGGAGGACTAGCGCGCAGGGCGCCCGCTGGTCCCACCTCCGCGCCCCCCGCGCCTCCGCGTGAGCGACGAGCTGAGTGAACGTATTGCGCTTACGGACAACCGGCCGCGAACGCGTTCTGGAAGCACAGGAAATCGAAGAAATCATGCGACCCGCTGTCGTCGCAGTCCGCGTACGGATCGCCCGCCGCGAACGCGTTCTGGAAGCACAGGAAGTCGAAGAAGTCCAGTCCGCCCGACTCGTCGCAGTCGGCGTAGCAGCCGCCCGCCTCCACCAGCCGGATGTCGTCGTAGTACATGCCGGTGTGCCCCCCTCCGGGCTCGCCACCGTACAGGTCAACCGCCTGCAGGCGCGGCTGCCCGCCCGCCTGGATCGCGCCCGTCCAGGTCGTCGACCAGAACTCGACATCGTCGTAGAAGTAGGCGGCGGTGTCGGCGTCGAGATCGAACTCGACGCGCAGCTCGACCCACTCGTCGGTCTGGATCGGCACGCCGGTGAGCATGCTCGGCCACACGGCAAGCTCCTTGAAGGTGGAGTTCAGCTCGATCACGACCGACCAGTCGGGATTCACCGTCGCCGGGAACGTGTTCAGCAGAATGAACGAGGCCGTTCCCAGAGCGTCATCCGGGACGTAGGTCATCGCGCTGAACACCCACTGCCCGCTCTCGACGCCGGTGAAGGTGTGCACCGTGTCGTCGCCCATGCCGCCCGAGCCGCCGACCGCGCCCTCGATGAACAGCGCCCTGTTGCCGCTGAAGAAGACTTCGTCGTTCACCACGCCGCACACATCAGTTCCGGGCACCCATGGCTGCCACGTGCTCTGGTCGCATACGTCGCCGACGCTGTAGCTGTCGAAATCGTCAAAGAACTGGCCCGAGGCCCCCTGAGCCGCCAGCGCCAGGCCGCAGACTCCCGCAATCACGTTCCGTGTCATCTTCTCTCCCTTTCGCTGCGCCGATTCGGCGCATGGCTTCAAGAACTCTCTCCCGGCCGGCCGGAGGCCAGACGTCCCCCTCGCGGCCACATCAGTATTCTCACCGAAACCGGCCGGAAACGCAAGGGGCAAGTGCGGCAGGAGGGCTTCTTCATCCTGCCCGCTCAGCCTGGACCCTCTTTGCCCCTCTTCCGCCGCCTCCGGCTCACCCGCGCATCCCGAACCCCATCTTGCCCATCAGCCCGTCGAAGTGGTCGAGGCTGTAGAACTCGATCGTCAGGCGCCCGCGGTCGCCCTTGCTGTTGGCCGCGATCCGCACTTTCGTGCCCAGGTGCTCGGAGAGCTGGCGCTCCAACTCGCCGAGGTTCGCCGGGCGGTCGGGTCCGCCGCGGGCCGGCGCCGGCGCGGCGGCGCCCTCGGCCCCCCCACCTGCCCCACTGCCGCGGGCCTCCTGCTCGAGGCGGCGCACGCTCAGATCCTCGCGCACCGCCTTCGCCGCGAGCTTCACCCGAGCCGGGCCGGCGGTCGCTGAAAGCAGGGCCTTGCCGTGCCCCTGGCCGAGCAGCCCCTGGGCGAGCATGTCGAGAATTTCAGGCTCGAGTTCCAGCAGGCGCACGAGATTCGAGACGCTGGAACGCTCCAGCCCGATGCGCTCGGCGACCTGCGCGTGCGTGAGGCCGAAGCGATCGCCGAGGGCCCGCAGGGCCCGGGCTCGCTCGACGGCATTCAGATCCTCGCGCTGCAGGTTCTCGACCAGGGCGAGTTCCGCGGCAGATTCGTCCTCGATGTCGCGCACGATGGCCGGGACCTCGGCGAGCCCGGCGAGTTTCGCCGCCCGCAGCCGCCGCTCCCCCGCCACCAGCTCGAACCGGCCGCCCGGTCCGGGGCGCACGACGATCGGCTGCATCATGCCCGAGCGCGAGATCGAGTCGGCCAACTGGCGCAACGACGCCTCGTCGAACGTCTGCCGTGGCTGGAATGGGCTCGGGTCGATGGCGGCCGGGTCGATCCGGCGCATGCCCTCGGCGGTGGTGGCGTCGCCGGTCGGAGGGCCGCCGGCCCCCCTTTTTAGAACGGAGTTTGTTTGGGATGGCGAGCTCTTGGCCTCATCCTGGCTCGGCCCCCCCACCGCCACGGCGTTGGGGCCGATGAGGCTGCTCAGGCCCCGTCCGAGCCGCTTCGGCTTCTCATTCGTCTTCGCGCTCATCTTCGCCTCCATGCGTCTGCCGCAAAAACTGCTGCGGCCGCGCGGCCGCTCCGCGCCGATTCTACCGTCGGCCGGGGCTCGCTCGCCGCATCAATGAGGAGGGACCATGGCGAAGGACCGCATCGAGATCATCGCCCGTGGGCTGTTGCTCCGGGACAACAACGTTCTGCTCTGCCGCAACGTGGCCCTCGGGTATCAGTTTTTGCCGGGGGGGCACGTCGAGTACGGCGAGCCCGCGGCGCTGGCGCTGGCGCGGGAGTTCGAGGAGGAGTGCGGCCTGGCGGTACGGGTGGGGGCGCTGCTGCTGGTCACCGAGGGGCAGTTCGAGGAGGGCGGGCGCCGACACCACGAGATCAACCTCGTGTTCCACGTGGAACCCGCGGCCGGCCCGGCGCCCCAGCGGGTCGAGAGCCGCGAGCCGGCGATCGCCTTCGAATGGCTCCCGATGGCCGCGGCCCAGGAACACGATGTCCGCCCCACCGCCGTCCGCGCCTGGCTCGCCGCCGGCGGCCGCGGAGACGCCCACGGCGCGGGGTGGGTCTCGGAGTGAGGGGTTGCCGTGTTCCTCGGCGCCAAGAGGGCCCGATGGGCCGGCCGCGATCGCTCTGCCAGGGACCCATAGGTCCTATTCGTCCTATAGGTCCTGTCCGGGGCAACGCCGTCGACAGTGGGGTTGGCTTGGGGCACTCCACCGACCCCCCCTGAACCGGGGGCCGAGAATGACCGATACCCGTTTCAGCCGGCGGCGCCCGCGGCTCGGGCGATCGGCGGGCGCTGCTATGAGCGATCCGATCCCCATTCAGACGCGGGCATCGCTGGACTGCCACGAGCGCCAGCTCGCGACGCTGGGTGCGCTGGTGGCGAGCATCGCCCACGAGATCAACAACATTCTCACGCCGATCGTGAGCTACGCGGACCTCGCGCGCATGCACCCGGACGACGAGGAGCTCGTGGCCAAGGCGCTCGATCGTGCCGCGGCAGGCGCGCGGCAGGCGAGCGAGATCGCGACGGCGATTCTCTCGCTGGCGACGCCGGATCGCGGGTTGCCGCCGAGCGAGCACGACGACCTGCGGGACATCATCGAGCGCTCGACGCTCTGCCTGGGGAGCGAGCCGGCGCGGTGCGGGGTGAAGGTGAAGTGGGATGCCCCGGCGGGGCTGGCGCCGGCGATGCCGGCGGTAGCCCTGCAGCACGTGCTGGTGAACCTGCTGATCAACGCGCTGCACGCGTCGAAGCGTGGGGGGGTGATCGAGGTGAAGGGCCGGCCCGGTTCCACGTGGAACCTCGCCGACATCACGGTGCGCGACGCGGGGACGGGCATCTCGCCGGAGCAGCGCGAGCTGATCTTCGTCGATTTCGAGTCCGGGCGCGGATCGAGCGGGCTGGGCCTGGCGATCTGCCGGCGCCTGCTGGAAAAGTGGGGGGGCTCGATCCACCTTGCCGAGACCGGGCCTGGGGGGAGCGTCTTCGCGGTGACGGCGCCGCTGGCGAGGCAGGATCAGGCGGCGGCGTAGGGTGGGGCGGCCGTCGCTGCTGAACGGGCTCGATCATTCTGTCTGATTATCGGACTTATAGAAGCCCCAGGGGAACTTCTGCGCCTGATCGTGTCGTGGGCCGTCGTTGCAGCGGTAGCGGTGATCGCGACGATCGTGGTGGTGGCGTTCGGCGCGCGCTGGCGCCGCCGGCGCGCGCCCGGTTTATCCCCGAGCCCAAGGAAGTTGCGCGCATGCCTGTTGCACTCTCTGCCGCGCGGCCGCCGGCCGGTCATCCGGCGGCGGGGCTGCATCCGGCGCCGGACGGGAGCGACGGGAGATTTGCGCCGTTGGACGGTCTGTCGCCGCACGCGCTGCGAGGCCTGGTCGCCGGGCTCGAGGCCGACCGGCGCGAGTTCCTCGATCGCTACGGCGATATCTGGGCGACGGTGGGGGACTGCCGGCGCACGCGACTCGACTGGGCGCGGATGAACCAGATCCTTCGCTTCGCCGACGCGGCGCTTGCCGACGGGATCGAGGGTGATTTCGCCGAGTTCGGGGTTTGGAAAGGGGGCGTGTGCTACGCGGTGGCGAAGCGGTGGGGGAGTTCCGAAGCTCGTCGCGAGAACACTGATGTCGAAGCGACATCGGTGGCACGGCGCATCCTTGGCTTCGACTCGTTCTGCGGGGTGCCGGCGCCGGATGCGCAGCGCGACGGGATGTTCGATGCCGGGCTGTTCGGCGATGTGGAGTTTGCGGAGATCCGCGCGTTCATGGACGCTCACGGCGTCGGCGACCGCGTGGAGTTGATCGAGGGGTGGTTCGCTGACACGATCGGCGCGATCGACGACCGGCGGCTGGCGCTCTGCCACATCGACGCCGACTGCTACGAGTCTGTGAAGCTGGCTCTGGAGCGGGCCTGGCCGCGGATGACGCCCGGCGGGTACGTGATCTTCGACGATTACCTCGCCCCGATGTGCCCGGGCGCCACGATCGCCGTGGAAGAGTTCTTCGCCCGCCGACGCGAGAAGCCGCGGATGACGCCGGGGCTGGCGTGCTCGGCGTGGGTGCGCAAGGAAGAGGACGCCAGGGACGCTCCGTTGCGGATTCCAGGGGCGGAACACGACCCATAGGCCAATACGACGAAGCCAAATCAGCGCCGGCGGCGTGTCGGCGGCCTTATGCCACTTCGGCAGCGATGGCGGGCGAGGCTGACGTGGCGGCGGAGTGAGCGGGCGTGGGGGGCGGTACTGTACCTCTGAGGCGGGGCGCCGGGCTTGCATACCGGGCCTTCGCCGTGGCGCCACGCCGCGTCCGGCTTGGAGAACGCCATGAGGCCAGACAGACTGACGACTGCCGCACAGCAGGTTCTTGCCGACGCCCAGTCGCGGGCGATGGCGGGGTCGCACCCGGAGGTGGGGGGGCTGCACGTGCTGGCGGCCCTGCTGGAGGACCGGTCGGGGCCGGCGCTGAGCGTGCTGGAGAAGGCGGGTGCGGACGCGGGGGCGCTCGGGCGGATCGTGGCGGCGGAACTCGGGCGGCTGCCGACGACGAGCAGCGGGGCGGGGTCGACGGGTCAGCGGCTGATGGCGCTGCTGCAGAAGGCGGATGGCGAGGCGCGGCGGATGGGCGACTCGTACGTGTCCACGGAGCACCTGCTGCTGGGGCTGGCGAACGAGAAGGGGCCAGCGCAGGATGTGCTCGCAACGATCGGCGTGACGCACAAGGTGATTGGCGAGACGATCGCACAGCTCCGCAAGGCGAGCGGTGTGGAGCATGTCAACGACCCGAACGCCGAGACGCAGTACGAGGCGCTGAAGAAGTACGGCATCGACCTCACCGAGCGGGCCCAGCAGGGCAAGCTGGATCCGGTGATCGGGCGCGACGAGGAGATCCGGCGGTGCATGCAGGTGCTCAGCCGGCGGACCAAGAACAATCCTGTGCTGATCGGCGAACCGGGGGTGGGCAAGACGGCGATCGCCGAGGGGCTGGCGCTGCGCATCGTGAACGGGGACTGTCCGGACAGCATGCGCGAGAAGCGGATCATCGCGCTGGATGTCGGGCAGCTCCTCGCGGGGGCGAAGTATCGCGGGGAGTTCGAGGAGCGGCTGAAGGCGGTGCTCCGCGAGGTGACGGCGAGCGACGGCGCCGTGATCCTGTTCATCGACGAGCTGCACACGATCATCGGGGCCGGGGCGGCGGAGGGCGCTGTGAGCGCGGGGAACCTGCTGAAGCCGGCGCTGGCGCGTGGGGAGCTGCGCTGCATCGGCGCGACGACGCTGGATGAGTATCGCAAGCACGTGGAGAAGGATGCCGCGTTCGAGCGGCGTTTCCAGCCGATCTACGTCGATCAGCCGACCGTCGAGGAGACGGTGGCGATTCTGCGCGGGTTGAAGGAGCGGTACGAGGCGCATCATGGCGTGCGGATTCTTGATGAGGCGCTGCTCGCCGCGGCAAACCTCTCGCATCGCTACATCGCCGACCGCTTCCTGCCGGACAAGGCGATCGACCTGGTGGACGAGGCGGCGAGCCGGCTGCGCATCGAGAACGACAGCATGCCGACGGAGCTGGACGAGCTGCGCCGGCGGATCATGCAGCTCGAGATCGAGCGGGAGGCGCTGAAGATCGAGACCGAAGGCGTCAAGGCGGCGCGGCCCGATGGCGCCAAGGGGGAGGCGCGCGAGCTGGAACGGATCAATCGCGAGCTGGAGGAGCTTCAGGAGCGCAACCGGGCGCTGAGCGCCCAGTGGGATGCCGAGAAGAAGGAGCTGGATGCCGTCAAGGACATCAAGGCGACGATGGATCACAAGCGCACCGAGCTGGAGCAGGCGCAGCGGCGGGGCGATCTGGAGGCGGCGGCTCGGATCCAGTACGGCGAGTTGCGGGAGCTGGGCGCCGATCTGAAGCGGGCCGAGGAGTCACTGACCGCGCGGCAGGCCCGCGGCGACGCTCTGGTGAAGGAAGAGGTGGATGCCGAGCAGATCGCCGAGATCGTCGGTCGATGGACCGGCATTCCGGTGTCGCGGCTGGTCGAGGGCGAGCGGGAGAAGCTGGCCCGGATGGAGGATCATCTGCGCGAACGCGTCGTCGGGCAGGATGACGCTCTGCGGGCGGTGGCGGACGCCGTGCGCCGCAGCCGCGCCGGGCTGGGCGATCCGAACCGGCCGATCGGGAGCTTCCTGTTCCTCGGGCCGACGGGTGTGGGCAAGACGGAGACGTGCAAGGCGCTGGCGCAGTTCCTCTTCGATACGGAGGAGGCGCTGGTGCGCATCGATATGTCGGAGTACATGGAGAAGCACGCGGTGGCGCGGCTGATCGGGGCGCCTCCGGGGTACATCGGGTACGAGGAGGGTGGCGCGCTCACCGAGGCGGTGCGCCGGCGCCCGTACAGCGTGATCCTGATGGACGAGATCGAGAAGGCGCACCAGGATGTCTTCAACGTGCTGCTGCAGATGCTCGATGACGGGCGGCTGACGGATGGCCAGGGGCGCACGGTGGACTTCAAGAACGCGATCATCGTGATGACGAGCAATCTCGGCAGCCAGAAGATCCAGCAGATGACCGAGCAGGGCGCCGAGGACTGGGAGATCGAGGCGGCAGTGCGCGATCTCATCCGGCGCGGGCCGGGGGCGGACTTCGGCGCCAGCGGGCTGCGGCCCGACCTGGAGTCGGGCGAGATGTCGGCGCGGTTCGACATGGAGATGCGCCAGCCGTTCTTCCGGCCGGAGCTTCTGAACCGGATCGATGAGGTGGTGGTCTTCCACCAGCTGAAGCGCGAGCAGATCGCATCGATCGTGGACATTCAGCTCGAGCGGCTGCGCGGGCGGCTGGCCGAGCGCGAGATGACGCTGGAACTCACTGACGAGGCGAAGCAACAGCTCGCCGGCGAAGGGTGGGACCCGGCGTACGGCGCGCGGCCGCTGAAGCGGGCGATCCAGCAGCGGATCGAGAATCCACTGGCCAGCCGCATACTTGCGGGCGACTTGGGTCCGGGGGACCGGGTGCGGGTGGATTTTCAGGGGAAGAGTTTTGTGTTTGAGAAGGTGGGGGCGGGGGTGTAGGGCCGCGTCCCAGGAGCCGCGGCGCCGCGCTATTCCCCCGTCGTCAGTTCACGCAGCTTCGCCGCGGCGGCGATCCACGCCCGGGCGAGGCCGAGTTGACCCAGGCCGTCCACTTCGACGCGAACAAAAGACGGGTGCTCCTTCGCCTTCATTCCCTCGGGCGCGCCGTGGGCACGAAGCGATTCGAGTGTTCCGGACAGACGCAGCTTGACGCCATGCTTGCTTTTGCGAGGCTCAATGGTGACAAACGAATCCGGGGAGAAGGCGATCGCATAGCCTTCGGGCGCCTTCGGAAGCGGCGCTGCGGCGATGGGCTGCTGGCGATAACGGCTCACGACAAACGAAACCAGTTCCCGCACCAGATGCTGATTCTCCGGTGTCGCCTCCGCGTAGTAGGGCGTGAGCTGCGACAGCGTCTGGTGAAGTTCCTGTGCGGCAGCGAGAAGCGGGTCCTTCGCGGCGTCGCGCATGGCGGCTTCCATGTCCTGGGCAGTCCACTTGCCCAGCCAACCGGAGCGCTCGGCGGTGTAGTCGCCGTAGCCGCTGCTGAATTCGCGGAGAAAACGCACTGCGTCGGCAGCGCCGAGCCGGTCATGGAGCGCCCGGAGCCCTTCGCGGCGGAGATCCTCAGAATCGTGGGGGTTGCGGCGGATCATGGTGTCAACTCCGGCCAGTCGATGGGATTGTACACGGGAACGCGGGGGGGCGGAGTCAGGCGGCGGGCCCTGGCTGCGAAGCGATCGTCGGTCGTGAAGAGCACGTCGCACTGCCCTGCCTCCGCGAACGCGAGGTGATAGGCGTCGGTCGTGCCGAGGCCGGCCACCAGTAGCTCGCGAGCGCGTGTCGAGATCGATTCATTGTGCAGGAGCAGCTCGGTCGCGACATGCAGCCGGGTGAGGGCATTCGCTCGCTTCTCTGAATCGGGGTTGTTGCGAGCCTCAGCGACGATGGCTGCA
>CAYMJK010000075.1:0-3136 GCA_964390535.1 uncultured Phycisphaeraceae bacterium
CACCTCCGTCGATCTTCTCTACGCCGACCCGCCCTTCAACACCGGCAAGCGCCGCGACTCCCCGCCCGCGGGCGCTGCCCTCGGGCGCGCTGCCGGCGCAACCTACCCCGACGCCTGGCCCACCATCCCCGACTGGCTCGCCTGGCTGCGCGAGCGCCTCGAGGCCACCCTCCCCGCCCTCAAGCCCACCGCCAGCATCCTCCTTCACATCGACTGGCGGACCTGCCACCACGCCCGCCTCCTCCTCGACGAGCTCCTCGGCCCCGACCGCTTCGTCAATCACCTGATCTGGCGGTACGGTCTCGGCGGCAGCAGCCCGCGCCGCTTCGCCCGCAAGCACGACGACATCCTCTTCTACTGCCTCGACCCCGACCGCTACTGGTTCCAGCCGCCCCGCGTCCCCGCCACCAGCAACCGCATGCGCGGCCAGCTCAAGAAAGCCGGCGACATCCTCGACATCCCCGCCCTCAACAACATGGCCGCCGAACGCACTGGCTATCCCACCCAAAAGCCCCTCGCCCTGCTGGATGTGCTGGTCCGGGCGTGCTGCCCGCGTGAAGGGCTTGTCATCGACCCGTGCTGCGGCAGCGGGACGACGCTTGTGGCGGCGGTCCGGGCCGGCCGGCGCGGGGCAGGGGCCGATAGCAATCCGCAGGCGGTCGCGATCGCCCGGGATCGGCTGGCGGAGGCGGCGCGGCAGCCGGCGCCGACAGGCAGCGCCCCTGCCGCTCCCTCAGCGCGGTAGCATTGCCCATGCCCGAGCGGCTCTTCCGCCTCTATCAGCGCAAGCGGATCGTCAACATCAACGCCAACATCGTGGCGTCGGGGCTGCTGGCGCTGCTGCCGACGGCCCTGATCGTGCACCTGACCGAAGTGCAGTGGCCCGACGCCCCGGGCTGGATGTTCCCGGTGCTCGCGGTGGCGGCGGACATCTTCTTCGACGTCACGCTCTACTTCGGCTTCCACTGGATCGCCAACCACTGGCGCCCGTTCAAGGGACGGACCGAGGACGAACGTCGGGCCCTGGAAGCCAAGGCGCCCCCCTTCCTGGTGGACGCCACCCTGGTGCAGATCGAGCGGGCCATCCTGAGCCCCCTCTACTACCTCACCGCGGCCGGCCTGATGAAGCTGCTGCAACTCGGAGGCACGCGCCCGGGCTGGGCGGTGCTGCTGGCGTTTCCCGCCGGGCTGATCCTGACGCGGGTGATCCACACCATCTGGGGGCTGCGCTCCGGCCGATTCCTCGACCACGAGGAGCGGGAACGCCGCAAGGCGGCCAAACTCGCCGCCGCGGCCGGGAAGCCCGTCAGCGTCGAGCAGCCGGCGACCGCCCAGGGCTCCGACGCCGCGTAGCACGGGCTTCCAGCCCGTGGCGAATTGCTCTGTGCGCTCAATCCAGCGGTGGGCGGCCGCCGCGCGAACGGCATGGGCAGGATGCCCATGCTACCGCGCGCGCACATGCTCGTCGAACGTCACGCCGATCGCCCGCGGGCGCAACTCCGGCCGCTGGAGCCCGTCCATGAATGGCCACTGCATCGTCGTCGCCACCTCACGTTCCCACCCCGCCTGCACCAGTTCCCCCACCTCGTGCCAGAGCTTCTCGAGGTAGCTGAGCTGGCCCTTCAGCCCCTCGACATCGCTCACGGCGCCGTGCCCCGGGATCACCACCGTCTCCGCGTCGCACAATTCAATGGTGCGGCGGACCGACTCGGTCCAGCCGCGGCAGGAGACACCGCCGTCGGGATCGAAAAACGGGTGCATCTGGTGGAAGAAGAGGTCGCCGGCGTGCACCACGTTGCGCTGCGGCAGGCGGATCGCCATGTCGTTGTCGGTGTGGCCCGCGCCGAAGTGATGGGCTTCGATCGCGAGATCGTCGCCGAGGGCCCAGTCTGCGCGCGCGCCGGCGACCACCTCCCCGGGCGTCCAGTCCTCCGGCGCCAGATCGTCCACGCGAGCCCGCAGGGCCTCCAGGTCGGCGGCGAGTTCCTCCGGCAGGCCGGCGCCGGAGAGGGCGCTGCGAATCTGCGACACGTACCGCTCGGTCTGCGCGCCGATCCGCGCCGCCGCCTTCTCGTGCGCGATCAGGCGCTCGCCCGCGCCGAAGGCGTAGTTGCCGCCGGAGTGGTCGGCGTGATGATGCGTGTTGATGACGAGCTTGAGCGGCTTCGCGCGGGCTTCGGCCTCGCGGCGCAGGGCGTCGCCGAAGCCGGCGAGTTTGGTATCGACGAGCAAGGCGCCCTCGGCGCCGCGAGCCAGCATCGCGTTGCCGCCCTGCCCGATGGCAGCCCAGACGCCATCGCGCAGTTCGCTCCACTCAAGGAGATCGGCCCGGCGCCCGCCTCGCAGCAGCGCCCCGGCGCGGGCCCCCGGGGCCAGCGCCGCTCCTGCTGCTGCGGCGGCCGAGAGGGCAAGAAACTGACGGCGGGTCGGTTCGCTGAGCGGCATCGCGATTCCTCCTGCTCGATTGGCTCGATCTGGCGAGCCCCATGCGGGACGGCGCCGGCAACCGGGGAGCCTATCATCCTCGCTCCGGCGCCGGCGCCGACGCCGGTCCCCACGCTCCGCGGGGGCCGGAAGCCGGAACACACCCGGTCAGACAAGGAACTCACGCGAATGGCGGCGAAGGCGAACGAATTGCGTCCGGGGATGGCGGCCCGCTTCGACGGGAAGCTGTACGCGGTGGTGAAGTGCGACCACACCAAGCCCGGCAAGGGCCCGGCGTACTACCAGGTGAAGCTCAAGGACATCGCCGGCGGCGGCCACATCGAGAAGCGGCTGCAAGGGGGCGATGTCGTGGACCTCGCCGACCTCGACCGGCGCGAGATGGAGTACCTGTACAGCGACAGCGACGGCGCCACCTTCATGGACACCAAGAACTATGACCAGGTCGTGGTGCCCGAGGATATCCTCGGAGACGCCCTGCTCTTCCTCTCGCCGAACGCGACCTGCAACGTGCAGTTCTACGAGGGCCGCGCCGTCACGCTCGATCTGCCGACCTCCGTCGAATTGACGGTCGCCGACACGGCGCCGGGCATCAAGGGGGCCACGGCGACCAACCAGCTCAAGGAAGCGACCTGCGACACCGGCCTGAAGACGAAGGTCCCCCCGTTCATCACGATCGGGGAGAAGATCCGCG
>CAYMJK010000076.1:0-2823 GCA_964390535.1 uncultured Phycisphaeraceae bacterium
ATCAGCGCGACCGGGACATCCTGCCCGTCGTCCATGCGCGCGCGCAGCTCCTCCGCCACGCGGGCCGGGGCGTCGCCCAGGCGCACGGGGATGACGACTGTCCTGCCGGGGATGACGTCGATGCGCGCTTCGGTCGGCTCCAGCGGGCCGGAGAGGGAGCCAGCCGGACCCGCGCACCCGGCGAGGGCGCCCGCGGCCGCAACCGTCAGCCATCGGGCGATGGCGCCGGGCCGCGGTGGCGCCAGGCGAGCCCGGCGCCAACACTCTGCAGCCATGGCAACCATCGAGCAGCGTTTCCAGCGTCTCGCCCCGCAGCTCGTTGCCGAGTTTCTCGGCACGTTCGGGCTGGTCTTCTTCGGGTGCGCCTCGATCATCATCTCGAGCGACAAGGCGCTGGACGGGGCGACCGGGGCCGCGCTGGTCACCATCGCGCTCGCCCACGGGCTGATCCTCGCCGTCGGCGTTTCCGGGGCGATGTACATCTCCGGCGGGCAGTTCAATCCGGCGGTCTCCATCGGCCTGATCATCGCCGGCAAGCAGACGGTGGTGAAGGCGGGGGCGTTCGTCCTCGTGCAGTGCTTCGCCGCCGCCAGCGCCGCTGGCATGCTCGTGCTGCTGCTGGGCAGCGATATCGCGAACAACCCGGAGCGGGAGACGAATCTCGGCGCCACCATCGGCGTGCTTACGCTTCGCGGCGACATCTGGGCGGTCTTCGGGTTCGAGTTCATTCTGACCTTCGCGCTGATGTACGTTATCCTCGCCGCCCTGGTTGACCGCCGGGCGTCGCAGATCGTCGGCGGGCTCTGCGTCGGGGCGGTGGTGGCGGCCTGCATCCTTGCCGCGGGGCCGCTGACCGGCGCATCGATGAACCCCGCCCGCAGCTTCGGCCCGGCCCTGTACGGCCACTGGGACATGCACTGGGTCTACTGGGTGGCGCCGATCTGGGGCGCCGCGACCGCGGCGGGTGTCTATCGCCTCTTCGGGGCCAGGGAGATCGAGCGGTAGGCCGGCAAACGGCAGCGGGCATCGCTTCGAGAGGGGTTGCCCCGGCGCCGCCCGCCTTGACCCCCCGAGGGGCCGGGGTACGCTTGAAGCCGCCGGGCAGGTAGCTCAGTTGGTAGAGCACCGCACTGAAAATGCGGGTGTCGGCGGTTCAAGTCCGCCCCTGCCCATTCGTCTGGTGTTCGGGTATCTGGCGCCGCCGCGTTGGCTCGCGGCGTTGGTTGCCTAGATTCCGGTGGGCAGGGCCGGATGCAGCGCGGATCGGGGCAGTCGTATTCCGCGATCACCCATGGTCGCTGGGGAGCCGCGGCTTCCGCTCAGCGCCCGCGCGCCGGGCCCGGTCCTGACGCAGCAGTTTGAGATTGCGCGAGTGGGCCTTGTAGTAGAGGTCGGCGATGTCGCCGACCAGCGGCAGCGCGCCGAGGATGGCGTCGATGATCAGGTTGACTGCCATCCGGGCGAGCGTCGCCGCGGCAGCGCCCTCGCGCCGGGCCTGGGCAAGCACCACGAGGCCGAGGAGCGCGCCGGCGACATCGCCGACGCCCGGGATCAGCCCGATGATCGAATCGAGTCCGAAGCGGACACCGAGGATCGGCAGGCGGAAACGCGTGTCGAGGAGGTCGACGAACTGTTCGAGCCCATCGCCGTCAGCGCGAGCTGTGCGCGCGCGCTCGCGTGGCCCGGCGCCTGGCGCCTTGGAGGAGGAAAGCGGGTGGCGAGCTGCTGATTCCATGATTGAAATCCAGGCGCTGCATCGCTTCAAACGCCCGAGCCCGGGCGTGCCCGAGACCGGCCGAACACAGGGCTAGTTCGGATCCTCCGGGGGGACGATTTCGTCGGCGGTCTGGGGCCCGGTCTGCACCTTCTGCTCCAGGGCCTGCTGCGCTTCGGCGAGTTCGACCTCGGCGGCCCGCAACTCCGCCTTGGCATCCTCGACGCGCTTGATCGCGGCGTCGTACCGCTCGCCGGCATCCTCGTATTCGGGTTCGCGCTCCTGGCAACCGACCGCTGTGACGATGGCTGCGACGGCTGCGACGGCAAGGCACGCTCTCAATGGGCGCATGGCAACACCTCCGGGGAAGCGTTGGCGCCCGGGCCCTGCTGGGCTATGGGGACCCTGTCCCAGATCACCACCACCTTGCTCGGGGCGGGGGCCGCTGTGTTTCCGGGCCTTTTCCGGGCGGGGCCTGATGCCCTGGCGGGGCGGCGCGTGGCAAGGCCCCCTTTCCCGCCGCGATCAATGGCAAACTGCGCTTGCGGCGGGGGCGGTGGCCGGTTAAGCTTCCTGCAAGGCAGCCCGGCGCGGAGAGGCAGGGCGCATTGCCAAAAGTCCAGAGAACGAAGACGAGAAGAGGGAGAAATCATGAATCGCGGAATTGTTATTGGCGTCGCACTGGCCGCTGCCGCAGGGACCGCATCCGGCCAGATGATGGCGGTGGACAGCAACGGCGACCGGATCATGCTGCTCGACCAGGAGGACGGGTCGGTGCTGGATGCCAACTGGCTGAGCGACGCGGGCGCGGTGGGATGGGCGTTCAGTACGCCGAAGGAGGCGCAGATCATCGGCGGCGAGATCTGGGTCGTTGACCAGATCGAGGACGCCATCCACCGGTTCGACCTGGACCACGAGTTCCTCGGCAGCATCACCGAGGCGCCCGGCGGGCTCGCGCTCGACAACATGCGCAGCCTGGGGACCGATGGAACGACGGTGTGGGTGACGGCCGATGGTGGGGCGGTGGCCGACAGCGTCATCAGCTATGACACCGATGGCAACCCCCTGGACATCTTCATGATCGCGGGCTCCAGCCTCTTCGACGCCGA
>CAYMJK010000077.1:0-2806 GCA_964390535.1 uncultured Phycisphaeraceae bacterium
GACGCCGGAGGAAGCGTCGGCGATCATCGTCGCCATCACCGGCGCTCTGGACGCCATGGCACTGGAGTGGGGAGGGATCGGCGATATCGACGCGATCACGCTCTGCGCCGAGGCGCCGGTGCGCATCGAGGGCGGCGGGCAGATTCTGGCGACGACCGATGTGCTCGGGCGGGACCGCGACGACCCGCGCCGGCGCTGGGCGTGGGCGGGGCAGGTCTTCGGGAAGGCGCCGGACGCCGCGTATCGCGCGATGTGCGCCCTCTTCCTGCGCCCCGAGAGCGCCTGGCTCTTCGACGGCTATCCGACCGAGGGCGCGTGGATGCAGTACGACCAGGGCGCCGCGGCCGCGGTGCTGCGGGCCGCGGGGCTCGATGTCGCGCTCGATGACGACCCGAACGGGACGCTGGACTCCTGGCGCAGTCGCGCCGGGCTCGGCGTGGACGCCGACATCATCTTCGTCACATCCAAGGGGATGAAGGCGCAGTTCGCGCTTGCGGGCGGCGTGGGGCAGCCGGAGGATGTGCCGTTTCTGCGGCAGCCGGCGGCGGTGTACTTCATCCACTCGTTTTCGGCGGTGCAGCCGCGGGCGCGCGGGACGGTCGCGGGGCGGTGGCTGATGCGCGGCGCCTACGCGTACTTCGGCTCGGTGGATGAGCCGTTTCTGCAATCGTTCGTGCCCCCGGCGACCGCGGCCGCGCGCCTTGCCGCGACGCTTCCGCTCGGGGCAGCGCTGCGCGCCGATGAAGGCCCACCGTGGAAACTGACGATGATCGGTGACCCGCTGATAACGCTCGGCCCGCCGGCGCCGGTCGCCGAGACCGATCCCGTGCTGGCGGCGACGCCGCTGGCGGCCCGGATGCGCGCGGCGCTGCATGCGGAGCCGCCGGATTTCGGCGCTGCCGTGCGCACGCTGGCGATGCTGGGACGAGACGATGACGCCGCACAGCTCGCGGCGGCGACGCTGCGCGACCGGCCCGAGGCCCTCGACGCCGCCCTGGCGGATGCGGCCATCCTGCCGCTGCTGGGCGCGCATGACCGGCAGTCGCTGATGCGCATCGCGCAGATGACCTCTGACGAACGCCGGGCGGATGCCCTGGACGCCCTCTGGCACGCGGCGTGGCGGCATCTGCGGGGGACCAACGATGCTGGTCTTGCGGGCCTGATGGCGGCGCACGTGCGCGATGATGTGCTGGCGCGGGATGCTCGTGATGTCGGCCAGGCCCTGCGGCGGGCGAGCGGGCCCGCTGCGGCAAGAAACTTCCTGAGCGGCCTGCTGGGGCGCGAGATGGGCGAGGCGGACCGGAAGCGGATCGAGGAGTTGATCGAGCAGTTGGGGCGGTGACGGCAGGACAGGAGGGGGCGGGGGGAGTTTTCAACCACAGATGGCACAGATGAAGGCAGGGATGAGGGACTCGTGATGGATGGGCGCCGTCGTTGCGGAGCCTTGGCGCCATCGCCCGGACCCGGTACTGGGTACCGGGTACTGGGCACCCAGTACTCTCGACTCCCCCCGCGTACGATCCGGCATGTCACAACACAACGCGCAGATCGAGTGGAAGCGGACGAGCGACGACTTCTCGTACAAGGGATACACGCGTGATCACACGTGGCGCTTCGAGGGTGGCGCGCAGGTCGAGGCGTCGGCGACGCCGGCGTACCTGGGAACGGCGGAGCGCATCGATCCCGAGGAGGCCTTCGTCGCTTCGCTTTCGAGTTGCCACATGCTCACGTTTCTGGCGATCGCGTCGAAGCAGGGCCTCGTCGTCGATCGCTATGTCGACGACGCCGTCGGCACGCTCGAGAAGGACGGCGAGGGAAAGCTCGCGATCACGCGCGTCGAGCTGCGCCCGCGCATCGAGTTCGCCGACGCCGCGCCGGATGCGGAGGCGCTGCGCACGATGCACGAGAAAGCCCACCAGCACTGCTTCATCGCCAGCTCGGTGAAGACGCAGGTGAACGTGGCCGAGGAGAGCGTTACACGAACGGGTTGACGATCTCGAGGCCGGGGATAGCGCCGCCGGGGACATCCTCGGTATAGAGGCGAGTCACGCCGGCGTCAAGGCAGGCCGCAAAGAGCATCGCATCCCAGAAGGAGACGCCGGCGCCGCCCACGCCGCCTCCTGCGTAAACCCGTGGTCGGCCAGCTTGCGCGAGGCCGCAATGAACTCGCAGGCCACCTGCCACAGGAGCACCGGCTGCGTCAGGCTGCTCATGACCTCGCGCGCCCGCGCCTGGCTTGCCGGATCCCGCCCGTCGCACGAGTAGATGAGGATGTTGGTGTCAACGGCGTTCATGCAGCTCATCGCGCGTCGGGTACGGCCCCTCGGAACGGAAGCCCATCCGGTCCGCCTTCTCGAAGAACTGCTTGAGCGCGGCAGCCCGCTCACTCTCCGTCAGTGCCTCCACCTCCTCCACCGTGATCCGCACGCGCTGCTGCTCACGCAAATTCAACGGCTCGACAGGCTTGAGCACGCCGTCGGTAAAAATGGCTTCGGTGGTCCGGATCATGCCTCCAGTATAACGGACATCGGACACCCGGGCAATCGCGCCGCCACCTCTCCGCGCCCCCGCGTGAGCAAACCCCCGGATCGCAGCCGTGTATCCGGCCGCCTTCCGCGGTACTCCGTCGCGGGGCCGCGAGGAAGCTCCCCCCCGGGACGGTGGGGGTACCCATCGGCGCCTCGGCGCCGCCCCGCCCTACCTTCACCCCGTGGAACTCACCCCCCTCCGCTACTTCAAGGCCATCGCCGAAGCCGGGCACATGACCCGCGCTGCCGAAGCCCTCGGCGTCACGCAGCCCGCCCTC
>CAYMJK010000078.1:0-5223 GCA_964390535.1 uncultured Phycisphaeraceae bacterium
TGTAGGGGGCTACCAGCAGCCGCTGATAGTCGTCCTTGAGCGAACGCCCCGTCAGCGCGTTGAACAGGTCCACCACCTCGCCGGTGATGCGCGGGTCGCAGGTCAACAGGCTGACGTCGGTATAGAGCTGGGCCGTCGCCGGGTGGTAGTTCCCGGTGCCGACGTGGGTGTAGGTGCGCAGCGCGCTCCCCTCCCGCCGTACTACGATCGAGCACTTGTTGTGCGTCTTGAGGCCGACGACGCCGTAGGCCACGTGCACGCCCGCCTTCTCCAGCATGCGGGCAAAGCGCACGTTCTTCTGCTCGTCGAACCGCGCCCGAAGCTCCACCAGGCACGCCACCTGCTTGCCCGACTCGGCCGCCCGCACCAGCGAGGCCACGAACGGCGAGTCGCGGCTGGTGCGGTAGATCGTCTGCTTGATCGCCAGCACCTCCGGGTCGCGGGCCGCCGCGGCGATGAACGCCTCCACCGACGCGGTGAACGACTCGTAGGGGTGATGCGCCAGCACATCCCGCTCGCGGATCACGGCGAAGATGTCGTGCTCCCCGCTCAGTCGGGCCGGTGGCGCCGGCGTCCACGGCCGGATCTTCAGATCGGGGCGCTCCAGCTCGGCGATCTGCAGCAGGTCGCTGTACTCCAGCGGCCCGGAGCGGACATAGATGCCGCGCGGGTGCAGCTTGAGCCCCTCGGTCACAAACTCCAGCAGATCCGGGTCGGCCTCCCCGGTCACCTCCAGCCGCAGTGAGCGCGCGAAGCGCTTGCGGCGCAGCTCGCTCTCCACCGACTCCAGCACGTTGAGCACATCGTCATCCGTCTCGATCACCGCGTGCCGGGTCACCCGGAAGGCGAGCGTCGAGAGCACGGTGAGCCCCGGGAACAGGTCGTCCAGATTGTTCCGGAGGATCTGCTCCAGCGAAACGAAGCGCGCCGAGGTCGATCCCGGCGCCGGCGACTCACCCGGCGCCTCCACCAGCACGAACCGCGGCAGCGTGTCGGGGATCTTCACCCGCGCGAACAGCCGCTCACCCGTCTGCGGCGCCACCAGCATCACGCCGAGATTCTCCGACAGGTTGCTGATGAACGGGAAGCGATGCCCCGGGTCCACCGCCAGTGGCGTGAGGATCGGAAAGACATTGCGCACGAACCACCCGTCGATGCGCTCCCGCTCGGCGGCCGTCAGGTCGGCGTAGGTCAGGATCTCGATGCCCGCCTCGCGCAGGGCCGGGTGGATCTCTTCCTGATACAGCCGCGCCTGCTCGTGCTGCAGTTCGCTGACGAACTCCCCAACCGCCTCGAGCTGGGCCCGCGGGGTCATCCCATCCGGCGACATCTCTTCCACGCCGGCGTCGATCTGCCGGCGCAGCAGCCCCACCCGCTTCATGAAAAACTCGTCCAGGTTGCTCGTGAAGATCGCGAGGAACTTCACCCGCTCCAGCAGCGGCAGCCGATCATCCCGCGCCTGCGCCAGCACCCGCGCGTTGAACTCCAGCCAGGAGAGGTCGCGGTTCAGGTATCGCGCGGCGCCCTCCAGCCCCTGGGGGGGTTGCCCCGGGCTCGATTCCGGCGGCCCATCCGCAGCAGCCGCCGGGTCGGCGGCGGGTCCGGGTTTGCGATCGGGCTCGTGACGGGCCATCATGGGTCGGGCAGGTATTCGGCGCGGCAGCCGGGGGCTTCGGTCACGCTCACCGCGGTGACGCGGGCGCCCGGCGGCAGGCGTCCCTCCAAGGCCCTGACGAGCCCTTCGCAGATCACCCGCGCAACCAGTTCGGCGGTGGGGTTCAGCCCCCGCAGGGGCTCGACATCGTCCAGATCGGCGTTGTGGAGGGGCTCGATGACCCCGGCCAAAGCGCCTTCCACCGCGTGAAAGTCGCACAGGAGGCCATCGGGGCCCAGTTTGGACCCCTCGACGACCGCCTCCACCCGCCAGTTGTGCCCGTGCAAGGGCTCCCGCTCGCCCCCGATCACGAGGGCGTGGGCAGCGCAGAACTCGCTCTGGACCCGCAGCCGGAACACCGGCAATGGTAGTGGCCAAGTGGCGGCAACCATCATGAAGGTCGCGCAAAGCCCGCGGATCGCCGATGTTGCGGGGCCACATGAGCGCCGGGTCAGACTGTGGATAGGCCGTGGGTAACTTTTTGCCCGCTCGATTGTCGCTTCCGCAACCCGTGTACCCCGCCGAACTTCCGGCGCCCTGGCCCCGCCGGCGGACCTTGAGCCCCGCTGTGGACAGTTGACACGTGCCGCGCCCCGGCCATAAAGCGCGACCCCGGCTGACCCCCGCGCCCGAGCGGGCCGCCGCCCGTTCTGTCGGCTGGCGCCGCCAATCCGCTACCCTCGCTCCATGAGCGAAGCCCCGCTGATGCTCGGCGTGAGTGGCCTGCGCGGGATCGCCGGCGAGAGCCTCACCATCGAGATTGCCTGTCGGTTCGCCGCAGCGTTCGGGAGTTGGCTGGGCGATCGCATCCGGGCCGGGCTGTCGCCGCCGGGGGCCACCCGGTGGGATCCGGAGGGTGAGGCGGCCCCTGCCCCGCTGGTCGTGATCGGGCGCGACGGGCGGGCCGGCGGGGATGAACTGCTCGAATGCGTCGTGATCGGGCTGCGCAGCGTCGGCTGCCGCGTGCTCGACGGGGGCGTGCTCATGACCCCCACCGCCGGCGTGCTCGTGGACGACATGCGCGCCGATGGCGCCCTGCTGGTCACCGCGAGCCACAACCCGCAGCGATGGAACGGTCTGAAGTGCATCATCTGGAACCCGCCGGAGGTTGATGGCGCCGCCGCCTGCGCCCCGCCGGCGCCACTCGCCGCGCAGATCATCGAGCGATTCGAAGCGATCGAGTGCGATGTAGATGCGGCCGGCGCCGGAAGCCGCGAGCCCGTCGGCGCCGCGGCCCACCTGAACAACCTGCTGATCGCCATCGACCCGCTCGCCGGCGATCGGCCGATCGGCGCCGGCGCGCGCATCGTGCTGGATTCGCTGAACGCCTCGGGGCGCGAACTCGGCGCAGCGCTGCTGGACGCCCTCGGGTGCAACCTCTTCCACTACGGGGCCGATGATACGGGGCTCTTCCAGCACGAGCCCGAGCCGACGCGCGAGAACCTGCGCGACATCGCCGCCCGCGTCCGCCACCACGGCGCCGACGTCGGATTCGCCCAGGATCCCGATGGCGATCGACTCGCAATCATCGACGAGCAGGGGCGCTACATCGGCGAG
Source organism: uncultured Phycisphaeraceae bacterium (assembly GCA_964390535.1). GTDB lineage: Bacteria > Planctomycetota > Phycisphaerae > Phycisphaerales > UBA1924 > CAYMJK01. Next base: position 3,212 of record CAYMJK010000078.1, read on the forward strand.
GAATACACGCTGGCGCTGGCGGCCATGGCGGCCCTGGAGGTCGAGCCGCGCGACAGCGCCGCGCGCCCGGTCGTCGTCACCAACCTTTCCACCAGCCGGCTCATCGACGATGTCGCGGCCAACTGCGGCGCCGATGTCGTGCGCACACCGGTCGGCGAGGCCAATGTCGTCGAGGCGATGAAGCGGCTCGCCGCCGAGGGGCGCCGCGTCGTCATCGGCGGCGAGGGCAACGGTGGCGTCATCTGGCCGAAGGTCACGCTGGTGCGCGACTCGCTGAGCGCCATGGCCCTGACGCTCGCCCTGCGGGCCCGGCGCCAGGTGCGCATCAGCGATCTGGTCCGTGAACTGCCCGCCTACGCCATCGAGAAGCGCAAATCCCCGCTGGCCCGGCGCGAGCACGCGGCCGGCGCCCTGGACCGCCTGCGCGCCCACTTCGACGGCGCCCGCCTGGATGAACAGGATGGCCTCCGCCTCGACTTCGACGACCGCCGGGCCTGGCTGCACGTGCGCCCGAGCAACACCGAACCGATCCTCCGCCTCATCGCCGAGGCCCCCGATCCCGCCGCCGCCGCGGCACTGCTGGACGAGGCGGGGGGGGCAATCGGGCAAGGGGCGGGCGGCTGACGTTCGGGAGCCCTCCTCCCCGGCCGCGGTCGCCGGGGGGGCCCCCGGGCGCTCTGAAGGGCCTTGCATCCTCGGAGAATCCCTGATATCCTGACCCCGCTTGCATGCTCGGGCTCCAATGTGGGGCGCTCGGGCTGGTCCTGGGGGTTTGTTTTGTGGGAGAAGCGAGCGAGATAGAGAGCGAGACGGAGCGGAACCGGTGAGCGCGGATGGCAGTCGCCACTCGTGCGCCAAAGGCGCTGTGACATAGGCGCCCCGCGGCGACGAGCCCTGCTGTCTGCACTGAGAACGAACCTCGGGAGATCCGGCTGCGCCGGCCCCTCGGGGGCGGATGTTGCTTGCCCTTCTCCGTGGGGGCCGTCCTCCACATGGGTTTTCGACGGGACGCCGTCGAAACCCCTTTTCAGTTCGCCGCCCGCGTTGGGCAGCGCGGCGCACGGTGTGCGCCGAGGTGCAGGAGCCGCAACGGCTCGGTCCGCAGGAGCGCGAGCAGCGCTCACATGAAGAGGGGATATTCCCGTGATAGAGAGAATCGCATCGAGGAAGAGTCGCACCGCCATCGCCATGCTGGCCCTTGCCGCGGGAACGCCCACGGCGCTCGGCCAGATCCTGGTCTTTGACGCGAACTCGGCGAACTCGTACGCCGCAACTGCTGCCGAGCTTGTCCGCCCGGGCGACGTGACAGTCGCTGGCGCAGCCGACTTCAACACGCTGCTCACAACCGGGACGTGGGAACTGGTAGTCCTGGACTATCCGAGCACCGCGCCCACGGGCGGCCATCAGCCGCTGATCGACTATGTCACTGGCGGCGGGCTCGCCATTCTTTCCACGTGGAGCAGCCCGTACAGCACGGCTGGGATGTTCGCGGCCTTCGGCGCCACGGGCGGGACCAGCTTCTCATTGCAGACGAGCGGCCCGCTGGAGTCCTCCGGCACCGCCGCGGGCGACGCGGTGTTCGACGGCGTCCCCATGCCGCACAGCACCTGGGTGCAGCGCTGGGGCAGCGACGGCATGGCCTTCACGATGGCGCCGGGGACCGAGGAGCTGGCCTTCGTCGGTGGCAACCCGAACCCGGTCATGATCCTCGGCAACGACGGGCGCACGATCGCCTCGCTGGTGCTCGACGAGTGGGATGTGCCTGCCGAGGGCGTCCGCGTCTGGGAAAACATGATGAACCTCGTGCTGACCGGGGCGGGCGAGAACGCCCTTGTCCTCGACTGGGGCACCCATGACCACGTTGGCGCCGACGCGACCGTGGCGGCGGGCCTGACGCCCCTGGTGACCATTGACGGCGCGAGCTTCGAGGCCGCTCTGCCCACCAAGTCGTGGCGCATGGTCACTATCGACAATCCATTCAGCACCCTTGCCGCGTCCACCTCCGACGCCAT
>CAYMJK010000079.1:0-3201 GCA_964390535.1 uncultured Phycisphaeraceae bacterium
CTGACCGGGCGCGGGCCAACCTGTTGCGCCAGCCCGGCGTCGCGCGGCCGGCTGTGCCCCGCCTAGCCCCCCCCACCGCCCCCCCAACCGACCGCCGCGGCCGATGGCCGGCGCGGGCGCTACGCCATCCTGCGGCGCCGCCACCTTCACCGGGACTCCGCATTTTTCTGCACAACCCGCGTGAGCACGCGCCGGCGATGTCGCTCAGACATCGCTCGGCCGCAGGTTGCCTGAGGCGGGCACAACGACCCTCCCGGCGCCGCACGTGCGCGCCGGGGAGTGGGGAAGCTGGTCCCTTTCAAAAAGGTCTCGTCCAATGAATCAGTTCAGAGTATCGGTCGCCTCCATCGTTGCGATGGCGGCGGGGCAGGTGGTGTGCGCGCAGGTCCTTGAGGGCTTCGAGCACGGCAATCCGGGGCTGTACGCCTCCAGCGCCGGCGGGACCTTCGACATCAGCGGCGCCGGCAGGCACGACGGGGCGCGCGGCGCCCGCTTCGGCGCCTCGGGCTCGTTCTTCTATCGCACCGCCGTCCCCACCGAGGCCGGCCGCACCTACCGCTCCTGGGTGCGCCTGGACGACAGCGGCCGCGCCTACCTGGGCGTGGATTCCGACTCCGGCGGCGCCTTCAGCGTCGTCATGGCAAGCAATACCAGCACCCTCCTCCTGCAGGACAACACCGGGTGGGGCTTCTCCGAATTCGCCAGCGTCCCGTTCGCGCCCGATCACGACCGCTGGTATCAGCTTGAACTCGAGTGGGGCGCCGGCGGTCGCATGGTCGGCCGCGTCTACGACGAGGGCGGCAAGCTGCTCGTACAGACTCCGCCGCACGCCTCCGGCCGCACCGGCGCCGGCGGCGTCAGCTTCCGCGGCTTCGGCGGGGCCGGCGCCGACTTCGACACCTTCCAGCGCGTCGGCGCCTGCTACGCCGATTGCGACGGATCCGGCAGCCTCGACTTCTTCGACTTCCTCTGCTTCCAGAACGCCTTCGCCGCCGGGGCGGCCTACGCCGATTGCGATGGCTCCGGCGCCCGTGACTTCTTCGACTTCCTCTGCTTCCAGAACCAGTTCGCCGCCGGCTGCCCCGCCCGTCCCACCATCAGCCGGCTCGGCACTGGGGCGCCCCCCGCCATCATCTGCGGCCAGGCGCTCACGCCCTTCGGCCTCAGCGGCGTCCCCGACCACACCGACGTCACCAGCGTCGCCAGCCCGCTCTGCGGCGCCATCGACTTTTCCATCCCCATGAACAAGCGCACCGTCGGCGCCAGTTGGTCCACCTGGAGCCATGGCTATACCGGCAACGTCTACTTCACCCAGGGCGAGTCCCTCCTCACCACCAGCTTCCCGCCCGGGACCACCCGCTTCCGCACATACGTCGAGCCCAACCCCTTCGCCGACATCGAGTTCGAGATCTCGGTGGTCGGCGCCGGCGGGTCCCGCAGCACGACCGAGACCATCAGCGGCCAGTCGGGCGCCCGCGGCTACGGCTTCTGCGATGACAACGGCCTCTGGGGCATCACCGTCCGCTCGACCGACGACACGACCGACTTCGCCATCGGCGAGTTCGCTATCCGCCAGGACTGCCCGACCGCCACGCGCCTCGGGACCGCCGCGCCCCCGGCGGTCCTCTGCCGCGAGGTGATGGTCCCCTTCGGCCTCGATCCTCGCCCCCGGTCCACCGACGAGATCACGGTTCCGACGCCGAATGTCATCCCCCTGGCACAGCTCATCGGCAAGCACCTGAACTTCTCGATTCCGCTCAACCACCGGCGCATCGGGTCCGGCTGGAGCACCTGGAGCCACGGCTACACCGGCGACGTCTACTTCACAGCCGGCCAGACGGCGGTGACGACCGTCGTCCCGCAGGGGGCTGATCGCTTCCAGCTCTACGTCGAGGGCAACCCCTTTACCGACCGCGACTTCCGCATCACCGTCAACGGCGGCGCCCCGACCATCGTCGAGACGATCACGGGGGCTTCCGGCGCCGAGGGCTTCGGTTTCTGCGGCCCGCTCCACTCGGTGACGGTGGAGGCCGTCGATGGCGTGACCGACTTCGCCATCGGCGAGTTCGCCATCGCCGACTGACCCGAAGATCGTGATCCAATGAGCCAGGGCCCCGGCGCGTCGCCGGGGCTCCTTTTTGATTGCCCCGCCCGGCGCCGGCGCGGCCACGCGGCAGCGAAGCCACCAGGGAATGAACGCGGGCACGAAAACTACAGCCTGTCGTCGGTTCCTCCGCCGGAAAAAAATCTTTCGAATCAGCCGGCAAGGCCTTCGCGCCGGCGCCCGTCTCGGGTACATTACTGGCCGAGAGGGGGCGAGCGTCGCCGCCCGGAAGCCTTGAAGGGGGCTTTTTGCTTCCGAGATTTTGTGGAGGATCTGACAATGCGTTTGTTTGAAGTTTCGACCGCCGCCATCGTTGCGATGGCCGCGGGGCAGGTTGCCAGCGCGCAGTTCTTTGAGGGGTTCGAGCATGGAGACTGGCTGGGGAACTACACCCACCTCTCCGCGTCGACGACGCCGCAGGTGCTCGACGGGACCTCCGCTCGCACCGGCTCGTTCGGGGCCACCTTCGTGGCGAGCGGGTGGTGGCAGGCCTCTGACACGTCCGCAGTCATCGAGGACGGCTCGACCTACGAATACTACTTCCGGGCCGGAGGAGGCGCCACCGCCGGCCGCGTCTACATCGGCTTCACGTCGGATGCGTCCGCGACCCAGGCGTACACCGTGCTCGCGGCGCCGAACACCGGCAACCTGATCATCCAGCGGAACAACGGGTTCAGCTTCGCCGATCTCGCCGCAAGCGCCCCGATCGCATGGAGCACGACGGAGTTCTACCAGGTCGTCGTGACCTACGAGAACGGGATCATCACTGCCGAAGCGTTCGATGAAGGCGGCGCCTCCCTGGCGCCCCCGATCATGGCCGACACCGGTTATTCCGATGGCGGCAGGCTGCTGATGCGGGGCTTCACCAATGTCCATGTTGACGACATCAATCTCGACGCCGGGAGCGAGAACGCCCTCGTCCTCGACTGGGGCACCAATGACCACGTCGGCGCCGCCGCGACCGTGGCGGCGGGCCTGACGCCCCTGGTGACCATTGACGGCGCGAGCTTCGAGGCCGCTCTGCCCACCAAGTCGTGGCGCATGGTCACTATCGACAATCCATTCAGCACCCTTGCCGCGTCCACCTCCGACGCCAT
>CAYMJK010000080.1:0-3218 GCA_964390535.1 uncultured Phycisphaeraceae bacterium
CCCGCTGGGGTTGCGCTCCACCCCCGGCTACTTTCGATGAGCCCTTCGGGCTCCAAGGCATGCGCAGCACACACCGGGTCGAACTCTGCGTCCCTCTGCTTTCTCTGCGGCCTCTGCGTTCTGCCTTTGGTTGCGGCGTTCGATTCCTCTGGCCGCGGCTGCGGCCATAGGCTCTGTCATGCTCGACGCCGCGATTCTGCTCGCGTTTGTCGGCTATTCGGTCTGGGCGGGGCTGCGGGCCCGGCGGGCCGCGTCGGCCGACCTCGAGTCCTACTTCCTTGCAGGGCGCACGCTGCGCGGGTGGAAGGCGGGGACATCCATGGCCGCGACGCAGTTTGCGGCGGACACGCCGCTGCTGGTGATGGGGCTGGTGGCAACGGCGGGAGTCTTCGCCCTGTGGCGGCTGTGGATCTACGGGCTGGCGTTTCTGCTGCTGGCGTTCGTGTTCAGCGGGATGTGGCGGCGCGCGGGGGTCATCACGGACGCCGAACTGACCGAGCTGCGCTACGGGGGCGAGGGCGCCCTGTGGCTGCGCGGGTTCAAGTCGATCTACTACGGCGTGGTCTTCAACTGTGCTGTGCTGGCGATGGTGCTGAAGGCGACGCTGATCTTCACCGAGGCGCTCCTGCCCTGGCACGAGTGGCTGCCCGGGTGGGCGTGGTCGCCGGTGGCGAGCCTCATCGCCGCCAGTGGCGCGGTGGTGGCCAGCGGGGTGACGGGGCTGGCGCCGGATGTCGCCACGGTGAACAACTTCATCTCCATCATTCTCATCTTCACCTTCACCACCTTCTACTCGCTCACCGGCGGGCTTCGCGGGGTGGTGCGCACGGATATCGCCCAGTTCGCGCTGGCGATCATCGGGACCATCGGGCTCGCCTGGGTCGTTGCTGCCGAGGCCGGCGGGCTTTGGTCGATCCCACGGCGGCTCAGCGAGATGTATGGCGCCGAGGCGGCGCGGGCGATGCTGTCGTGGGCGCCGGCGGGGGGCGCGGCCGAGGCGGCGCTCGCCCCGCTCGTGATCGTCGTCGTCCTCCAGTGGCTCTTCCAGATGAACAGCGACGGTACCGGGTATCTCGCGCAGCGGGCGATGGCCTGCCGCAATGCCGCGGAGGCCCGCATCGCGGGCGTCACGTTCGCCTGGCTGCAGATCCTGCTGCGCACGCTTCCGTGGCTGGTGATCGCGGCGGGGCTGCTGCTGGTGTACCCCGTCGAGGGCTTGCTCGGCGACCCCGGCCTCGCGGCCGATCGCGAGGCGACGTTCGTCTTCGCCGTGCGCGACCTGCTGCCGATCGGCCTGTACGGGATCATGCTTACGGCTCTGCTCGCAGCGCTTGCCAGCACGCTCGACTCGCACCTGAACTGGGGCGCCAGCTACTTCACCAACGACCTGTACAAGCGCATCCTGTGCGAGCGGCTGATCGAGCGGGAGCCGAAGCGGCGTGAGCTGGTTCTCGTTGCCCGGCTGAGCAACATTCTGATCGTGCTGCTGGCACTGGCCATCCTGCCGCTGGTCGAGTCGATACAAGCGGCGTGGCACATCACGCTGACGCTCGGGGCGGGGGTGGGTCTCGTGCTCGCGCTGCGCTGGGTGTGGGAGCGGATCAACCTGTGGAGCGAGCTTGCGGCGATCGGGGCGTCGCTGGTGGTGGCGCCGGTCCTGCTGTGGCTGTCGCAGTGGGCGGGGGGTGTCGAGGCGCCGGAGGAACTCAGCCCGCTGGCACGCGCGGGGTGGACGCTGGGGTCATCGTCCGAGGCGCAGCTCCTGGCGGTCGCGGTGATCAGCACGACGGTGGTGCTCGCGACGGCGCTGCTGACGGCGCCGACGCGGCCAGACCGGCTCGACGCGTTCTACACGCGCGTGCGCCCCATGGGGTTCTGGCGCGCCACCGCAGCGCGCATCGATCCGGGACGGCGCCCGGGGGACGAACTTGCGCGCGCGCTTGGCGTCATGATCCTCTGCGCGGCATCGCTCTACCTCTGCCTGTACGGCTGCGGGCGCCTGCTGCTGCCGCCGGTCGACGGCGCCCGCTGGCCTGCCGCGGCAGCCCTGCTCGCGGGCGTCGGGCTCATTCCCGTGTGGTGGACGCTCGGCATCCGCCGGGCGCCGCGTGACACCGGCCCACAGGCAGACCAGAGCGAAGCGCCGCTTCGATAGCCGGCGCGCGCAACTGTCACCAAGGAGATCAAGCCCGGGTCGCCGTCAATCGAAGCCCGGCCCCGTAAAGCTTCCGCCGCCGACGCCTCCGGCGCCGCCGCCCCCCGGCGCGGGCGTTGCCCGGATCGGCGGGCGGCGGGTCTGCGGCAGCGTGGGCGCCTGACGGCGCGGGCCGCCGGCCATCGGACCGAGGCCGCCCTGGACCTGCCCCTGCGCCGTCTGCGGCGTCAGGCGGACCTTGAAGATGAAGTCGGTGACGCGGTCGCGCACCGTGTGCATCATCTCGCCGAATCGCGTGGCGCCCTCGCGCTTGTACTCGATGCGCGGATCCTGCTGGCTGAAGGCGCGGAAGCCGATGGCGTCGCGCAACTGGTCCATGGTGTAGAGGTGGTCCTTCCAGGAATCGTCGAGCGTCTGCACGAGGATGGTCTGCTCCAGTTGCAGCAGCTCGGCGCGGAGGATGCTCTCGATGCGCCCGCGGATCGCCTCTGCCCGGCGGTCGCCGCGGAGCCCGAGCATCCAGTCGGGCAGGCCGGGGCGCACGCCGAATCGCTGCTCGATGTGGGCGGCGAGGGCGTCGTCGTCCTCGATCGCCGCGGCCTCCTCGATCTCCTTATCCAGCCGGCCGGACTCGATGAGCGTGCGCGAGGCCGCCTCCAGATCCTGGCGGATCGTCTGCGGCGGGCGAGCCTTCACCTGCTCCTCGGTCCAGCCGAGTTCGTAGCGGCGGTTGGCCCATGATGTGAGCTGGGCCATCGCCTGCTGCGGCGACTGGCGGACGAGGCTCATGGTCATCTCGAGCGCGAAGCTGACGGGGTACTCGATCTCGAGCTTCTCGTAGACGCCGCGGGTGCGCTGCTTGATCAATTCGGCGGGATCCGATTCGTCATCGGCAACCGCCTCCGCGATCTCCGAAGGCTCGATGCGGATGCCGAACTTCCGATCGACCCATTCTGCCAGCTTGCCGGCGCCGTAGAGCGCGCCGGTAAACTCGGACAGCCCGGAGAGGTCGGCGGCGGCGATCTTCTTCGCCGCGGCGTCCCCGAGCATGTCCATGACGTGC
>CAYMJK010000081.1:0-7762 GCA_964390535.1 uncultured Phycisphaeraceae bacterium
AAGATCAGCGATGTCGTCGAGCTGTCCCGGTTGGTCACGGCGATGTCCAGGCTGCCGTTCCCATCCAGATCCGCGATCGCCGCGAACTCCGGCTGCAGGCCCGTCGGAATGACGATCGCCGCGCCGAGGCTCCCGCCCAGATTCTCGAACACGCTGATGCCGCCGCCATCGCTGTTCACCGTCACGAAATCTTCATCACCATCATCATCCAGGTCCGCCGCGAACAGCTCGGACGGATCGATGCTCCCCACGGGCGTGCGCACGGGGAACCCGAAGGAGCCCCCCGTGTTGATCATGACACCCACGAAATTGTCAATCGTCACCACAATATCGGCGTCACCGTCGAGGTCGATGTCGGTGGCCACGATGCCCTCCGGGCGCACGTCGCCGCCGACCGACTGCGTCCCCGCGGCGATGAAGGCGCCGCCGCCGGTGTTGGTGAAGAAGCGGATCTGCCGCCCCCGGTGATCGGTCACCGCAAGGTCCAGGTCACCATCCTGGTCCCAGTCCCCGGCCGCCGCGGCCCGCGGCTCCTCCGGCGTCGAGAGCGTCGCCGTCGTCGCCAGCGCCCCCCCGGTGTTCATGACGATGCTCGTGCTGTTGCTGTCCCGATTCACCACCGCAAAATCAACGTCCCCGTCACCATCGAAGTCCCCCGCCTCCAGCCACCGCGCATCCAGCCCCACCGAAGCGCTCGTCCCCGCCACGAACGCCCCCCCCGTGTTCAGATACGGCCGCACCTGCCCGCTGTCATCCAGAATAATCACAAGATCAGCGTCCCCATCACCGTCGAGATCGCCGGCCCACAGGTTGTCTCCGCCGCCGCCGGGCAGCGCGATGCTGGAAGTCTGGGTAAAGCCGCCGGCGCCATCGCCGCTGAAGATGCGGATCAAGTCCGGATTGTCAGTGACGACCGCAAGATCAGTCAGACCGTCGGCATTGAAGTCGGCGGCGGCGACGCCATCCGGGCGCTGCGGCGTCGGCATGTCCACGGGGGCCTCGAAGGCGAGTTGGGCGCTAGCTGCGCCGGTGACAGATGCGGCAAGGCCGCAGGCGAGTGTGAGTCGAGTTGCTTTCATCTTCAGCTCCTTCTTCAGCGTTTGAACTTTTCTCATGTGTGGCGTTTTCCTCGCCACGCTGAGGTTATTGCAAGCTGTGTGCCAGTGCCCGGGAAGCAGCGTGGGGCGCGATCTGCGGCGGGATCGGCTTCTCGTGGCCGCGCTCCAGGGGTGGGGCGGAGCGAGGTGGCCATCTGGAGGCGGGAGCGCGGCCTGGGAGCGCCGGGTGGGCATCAAGGCGGCGGCTACTGCGCGAAGGCGTTCTGGAAGGCGAGGAAGTCGAAGAACGTGAACTGCTCGTCGAGGTCGAAGTCCGCGGCGGGATCCGCGGCGGCGAAGAGATTCTGGAAGGCGAGGAAATCGAAGAACGTGCGCTCGCCATCACCGTCGAGATCCGCGCGGTCCCCGTAGGTGTACAAATCGTCGCCATCGCAGCGGCCATTGCCATCGAGGTCGTAGAGGGAGAAGTTGACCGCGCGATCGCCGACGACGACGACGCCGTTCTTGGCGCCATCGGCATCCTCGGCGGTTCCGTCGGCGCTGTAGATGTACTGGCGGAACTCCGCGGGATCGGCGGGAGTGATGAAGCCGTCGCTGGTGAGATCGCCGGCGGTGATCTCGAAGCCCACATCTGTCCAGATGTAGAGGGCGTCGGCGGGCTCGGCGTAGGTGGTTCCGAAGATGCCGTACACTTCCCAGCGGCGGGGGTCGAGATGCTGGTCGTGCCGGAACTCGTCCCAGTCTTCCATCAGGGTGCGCGCCGGGCCGGTGGCGCGCCGAACGCTGTCGATGACATCGCGCAGGCCCTCTTCGATGCTCCAGTGGTTGTCGACGAAGGTGTCCACCGGCTGTCTGGCGCCGCCGAAGAGGTCGGCGGCGCCGGTCATGTCCAAGGGGGCGACGAGGGTGAAGGTGGTGATGTCGCTGCCGGCGTCGTGCGACCAGCGGATCTCGGTCCAGGGGTCGTAGGCGCCGGGGGCGCTGCCGCCGGAGATGAGGCTGGGTCCTTCGAACCCGCCGGCCCGCCTGAGGAAGCGGCCGCGGAGGATCCAGGTTTCGCCGGCGTCGAACTGTCCGTCGTGGTCGCCATTCTCCTCGATAATGGTGACATCGTGGCAGCCGCAGAAGGAGATGGCGAACTCGGCGCCGGATCGCTCGAACTGCCGGCCATCGAAGAAGTCGTCGTCGTAGTCGGCCGCGGAGCGGGCGGCGCGATCGGCAATGGATCCGTAGGGGAGCCCGCCGAAACGGCCGACGTTGGCGAGGAAGCGCAGCTCGGCGCCGCCCCCGAGCTCTCCGCCGGAGTCCTTGCGGTCATCGATGTCGATGTCGAGGAAGCCGTAGACGGGGCTGGGCCCGAAGGCGAACGCGTCCCACGGGTCGATGCCGGCGCCGAGGGGGCCGGGTGGATTGACGAGGCCGGCGAACTCGATGTCGATGCGCGCGAGGTGGGCGTCTTCGGGCTCGGAGGCCACGAAGCCGGTGTAGGGGTCGGTCCGCGGCGTGGAAGTGATCCACGAACTGCACAGGATGCGGCGGACATCAGGAAGCGCCGAATCGGGCCGCATGGGGGCGGCGCCACCGGGATCGGTGCGCCGGACGACCGCGTCGCCGACATCGTCGGAGTAGGTAAGGGTCTGCGCGTGGACGGCAAGGGGGATGATGCACGGCGCGCAGAGGGCGGCGATCTGGATTCGCAGGCGGGGCTGCATCATGAGGCGACCTCCTCGATGATGTCGGTGAGGCCATAACGCTCGATGCGGTTGCGGATGCTGCTGCGCTGCATGCCGATGAGGCGCGCTGCGCGAGTGACGTTGCCACCGGTGTGGCGGAGGGCCTGGATGATCAACTCGCGTTCCACATCGTCGCGGCGGTGGATGCCGCGGTCGAAGTCGAAGGTGGGCGCGCCGGGGTTCGTGGGGTCGCCGGTGTCGGGTGCTGGCGCATCGGTCGCTCCGCTGGCGGCTTGGAAAGCCGACGTACCCGAAGCCGACGTACCCGAGGGCGACATATTCGAAGCCGAGCCGCCTGCGGCGGCTGGGAGGCCGAGGGCCTCGGCGCCGATCGTCTGCGCATCGGCGAGCATGGCGGCGCGCTGCATGATGTTGACCAGTTCGCGCACGTTGCCGGGCCACGAATAGGCGGCGATGGCGCGCCGGGCGGAGTCGTCGAGGCGGAGGGCGCCGCGGCCATACTGCCGGGCGAAGCGGCGCAGCAGTGATTCGGCGATGAGGATGGCGTCGCCCTCGCGCTCGCGCAGGGGTGGGAGAGTGAGCGGGAACGCGCTGAGGCGGTAGTAGAGGTCGCGGCGGAAGGCGCCGGCGTCGATCTTCTGCTGGAGATCCTGGTTGGTGGCGGCGAGGATGCGGGCGCGGACGCGGAGGGCGCCGGCGCCGCCGACGCGGCGGAAGGTTCCTTCCTCAATGACGGTGAGGAGCTTGGTCTGCAGTTCGATGGGCATGTCGCCGATCTCGTCGAGGAAGATCGTTCCGCCGGAGGCCATCTCGAAGAGACCCTCGCGCCTGGAAGACGCGTCGGTGAAGGCGCCCTTCTCGTGGCCGAAGAGCTCGGACTCGATGAGCGTGGGGGGAAGGGCGGCGACGTTTACATGGATGAAGGCGGGCGCGGAGGCGCCTGCGGGCTGCTGCGCTGCGGCGAGTTTCGTTGCGGTCTCGTGCAGGCGCCGGGCGATGACGCCCTTGCCGGCGCCGGTCTCGCCGAGAATGAGGACGGTGGGCAGAGCGCTGCCGGGGCCGCCGGTGGGGGATTCCTCGGGCAGGGGCATGGTGGCGAGACGGTCGGCGAGCTTGAGGGCGCTGGTCCAGGCCTCGCTCTCGCCGAGGGCTTCGCCATCCGGCCGCTCCGATTCATGCAGGCGCTCGAGGAGGCGGAGGCGGCGCTGGTCACGGCGGGCGGCGAGGAGGCGCTCGATCTGGAGGGTGAGCTCTTCGTAGCCGACCGGCTTGACGAGGTAGTCGTCGGCGCCGAGCTTCATGGCGCGGACGGCGGTCTCCACGGACTTGTTCCCGGTGATGACGACGATGACGCCCAGATATCCCTCCTCGCGGAGGGACTGGATGAGCTGGTGGCCCTCGCCATCAGGGAGGCTGAGGTCGGTGACGACGGCGTCGAACTCGCGGTGGCGGAGGGAGACGCCGGCGGACTGGAGGGTGTCGGCCTCGCACACCTCGTGGCCGGACCGGCGGATGGCCTGGCGCATGGAGAAGCGCAGATGCTCGTCGTCTTCGATCAGGAGCAGGCTGGCCACTTCAGGCCCTCACAGTAGTTGCCGGCTGGCCACCGGTGGCCACCGACGGAGGCGGACAAACGGGCAGATCGGCGACAAACGCGGCGCCGCCGCCAGGGGCGGGCTCTGCGCGCAGCTCGCCGCCGTGCTCGCGCACGACCCGATGCGCCATTGCAAGTCCGATGCCATTGCCCTTTTCCTTGGTGGTGAAGTAGGGGCGGAAGATGGCGTCGGCATGCTCGGGGGAGACCCCGGGGCCCTGATCGAGGACGGCGAGGCGCCATCGGCCGGGGGGGCCGGGGGCGACCTCGATGGTCACCAGGCCGCCCGGCGGAGAGGCCTCGATGGCGTTGGCGCCGAGGGCGACGAGCGCCTGTTCGAGCCGGGAGGCGTCGAAGGTGGCCTCGGTCGGGGTGTCAGCGCGGAGCTGGAGTGTGCAGCCGGTGGCCTGGGCGGTGGCCCGGAGAGGTTCCATGGCGGTGGCCGCCCAGTGGGCGGCGTCGCGCGAGGCGCAGGAGAGTTCGAGGGGGCGGGTAAGGCTGAGCAGGTCGCTGATCCAGGCTTCGAAGCGATCCACGGTGGCGATGATGCGGTCTTGATTCTCGCGGAGGGGGGAGGAGTGGGGGTCGTCGGGGAGGTCGAGACGCGTGAGTTCGGCGAGCATGCGGACGCCGGCGAGGGGGCTGCGGAGGTTGTGGACGATGCGCCGGGTCATGCCGCCGATGGCGGCGAGGCGTTCGCGCTCGATGCGCTCGTCCTGGATTGTGGCGAGGGCGCGGGCCATCTGGTTGACCTCGGCGCTGAGGAGAGCGAGTTCGCCCTTGCCTTCAACCTCGATGCGGTAGTCAAGGGCGCCGGAGGCGAGGCGCTCGGCGGCGGTGCGCAGCCGGGCGATCGGGACCATGACCCAGCGGCGCATGAGGATGCCGGCGAGGACGCCGGTGAGGATGGTGGCGCCGAGGGTGGCGCTGGTGAGCGCAATGACGGCGTTGCGGCTGCGCTGGCCGTGCTGGAGGGCGACGCGGGCATCGGCGATACTCTGGCCCTCGATGCGCTCGATGAGTTCGTGGAGGTTGAAGAGTTCGGCAAGAGCCTCCGCGCGCGCGAGGGCGCGGCTTTCGGGGTCTGCGCTCTGGTCGAACCAGGTGGCGGCGGCGCTGTAGGCGGCGCCGAGCCGGCGGCTGAGATTGGAGTGGCTCGTGACGCCGGCGCCCAGAATGCGGATCCGGAGTTCGCCGAGTTCTTCCAGATTGGTCATGGCGGCAGACTGCAAGGCCCCGAATCGCGCCTCGACCTCGTCCGCGGAGAGGCTCTCCTGCGGGCCCCGCGGGCCGATGGCGGCTTCATCCTGCTCGGAAGCGAGCAGGTTGTGCTGCGTGCCGACCGCCCGCTTGATGCCGGCGAGGCGAGTCATAAGCCGCTCGGTGTCTGCGAGTGGGGTGGAGAGTTCGCGCTCCAGGAAGACCACCGACCAGCCGGCGACGCCGAGCGTGACCCCGACAGCCAGCGCCAGTGCGCCGATCAGCACGCCGAATTTCGTTCGCAGGCTCATGATGAGCAACGGCAGTCAGCACATGGCAACGTGGCACGCGCCCGGATGGCGCCGCCGAACCTGTCATTTGCCTCCATGCTGTTTGCCATTTCGCTCGGGCCTATCGGGGAGCGTATGACCAGTCCCATCCGTCCTCGGCGAGGGGTCGTGCGGAGGCTTCGACGCGGCCGTCCATGAAGGCGAAGTTGCCGGCGCCGTTGTGGCGAAGGCCGGGGAACCAGAGCCGGTCGTCGCGGTAGGCGCCGCCGGCGCCGGTGGCGCCGAGGCCCGGGGCGCTGAAGATCGGGCTGACGCCGCGGGCGCCGGCCTCGGCGCCGTCTACATCCCAGGCAAGGGGGACATCGGCCCGCTCGAGCGCCAGCTGGGAGAGCGTGACCTTCGATCCGTCGTCACGCCGGTCGAGCCGGCCGTTGAACGCATAGGAGATCGCGGTGGCGGGGCCGACGGCGCCGCTGCTGCACGGTGTCTGGCTGATGAGCGTGAGCGGACCGGAGACGGCGCTGCAGCGCAGAGGCATCCGGTCGGAATCTTCGATGACCATGCGGGTGGAGGCGTCCCAGTTCCAGAACTCGTCGACGCGGTAGAGCGATTCCTGGAAGGTTTCGAGGTGGAACTGGTCGCCTGCCAGGCCGGCGTCGTCGCCGCGCTGCGGCCCGAGCTGGCTGTCGGTGAAGAGGGCGAAGTCAAAGGCGGCGCCGCGGAGGGTCATCTGGCAGCGAAAGGATCGGGCTGCGCCGATGGCGCCGGCGAGCAGTGGGGCCACCAGGGCGAGGAGCACGGCGATGATGCTGATGGTGACGAGCAGTTCGACGAGGGTGAACGCGCGGCGGGGGCGCACGGCCACGGAAGGGCGCCTGGCGCCGGAGACCGTGATTCGGCCCCATCCGCCTCTGATTGGCAACTCTGTCCCCGCGCTCAACGAGTCCTCCTCCAACTCTCTTGCGCCAGTGTGGCGGCGCAGCCTGATTCCGTCAAGTCATTTCATGCGTCTGCCGCGGGCCCGCTGTGACACCGCCGCAGAAAGAATATGGCCCGTCGCGGCCCGCGACCGGCCAGAAGTGGCCGGATCGGTCCGGAGGGAGGTCAGCCCGGGGGACTCGGGCCTGCTGGGGGCGGCTCCTCGGGCTGGCCATCGCGGTGGCGGGCGGCCTGTTCGGGGCGGTTCCAGGCCTCGTAGAGCTGGATGAAGCGTGCTCGGAGGAGTGGGGCGGCGCGGTCGGCGTCGGCATCTGGGTGCTCGAGATCGCGTTCGAGGGCGTTGAGAATGGCCTCGGCCTCGGCGTAGCGCGCCGCTTCGGTGAGGAGGGAGGCGAGTTCCGTCTGGGCCTGGACGAGGCGGTAGTCGCCTGGGTGGAGGGCCTGGCGGAGCGCCGTCTCGGCCTCGCGGAGGAGCGGTTCGACCTCGTCGGGCCGGTCCGTCTGGCGGAGGAGTCGGGCGAGATGGAGTTTGGGGAAGGTGATGTCGGGATGTTCGGGGCCGAGGGCGGCTTCCATGCGGGCGATGACATCGCGGTAGCGGGGTTCCGCCTGTTCCAGGTCGCCGGTCTGGAAGAGGAGGGTGGCGAGGTTGCCCTCGCTCTGAATGAGGAGCGGGTGCTCGGGAGGAAGGAGCTGGCGGCGGATGGCGAGTGAGGCTTCGAGGTGGCGGCGGGCGCCGTCCAGGTCGCCGAGGGAGCGGAGGGTGGCGGAGAGGTTGTTGAGGCTCTCGGCGGTGTCGAGGTGGAGCTCGCCGAGCTGCTCGCGGCGGATTTCGAGGGCCTCCTCGTGGTAGCGGCGGGCCTCGTCGAAGGCGCCTGGAATCGTGGGCCGATTGCGGACGACGGCGGCGAGGTTGTTGAGGGCCTGGGCGGTTTCAACGCTGCGCGGCCCGTGGGCGAGGCGGCTGGCTTCGAGGCACTGGCGGAG
>CAYMJK010000082.1:0-4377 GCA_964390535.1 uncultured Phycisphaeraceae bacterium
AGCCCGCAACGTCATCTCGGCAGAACGAGGCGGCGCCGGATGCCCCCGGGGCGCCGCCGGGCGCCGACGCAGTGCTGATCGAGTCGCTCCTGGAGCAGATGAACTTCACGAACATCGGGGTGCGCAGCCTCGATCGGAACATCATCGAGCCGGCCCTGGTGGCGATCGAGCGTGACTTCGCCGACCAGCCGCTGATCGAGGCGACCTTGCGACTCTCGCTGTCGCGCATGTATCGCCGGCTCGGCGACGATCGCGAGGCAGCAGCACTTACCGCCCGGGCGTTGGAGTTGCGGCAGCGCCATCTGGGCGAAGATCACCTGGAGACGCTGGAGGCGCTCGCCGGGCTTGCATCACTGCACAAGACGCTCGGCGCCTATGCCGAGAGCGAGCGGTGCGCCCGGGAGGTGCTGGAGAAGCGTCGCCTGCTGCTGGGGGAAGACGATCGCCGCACGATCATCGCGGCCGAGTGGCTGGCGTCGATCCTGGTGGTTCGCGGCAAATGGACCGAGGCGGAGGCGTTGAATCGGGCGTCGGTGGAGCGACATCGCCGTATCCTCGGGGACGATCACCTCTCCACCCTGGAGTCGATCACGGGGCGGGGGGTCATGCTCGGCCATGCTGGTAGATTTGCTGAGGCGGAAGCCTGCTTCCTGGAGGCGATCGAGGGGAGGCGACGCCAACTCGGAGACGACCACCCGAACACGCTCAACTCGATCAACGCGCTCTGCGGGGTGCTGTGGCGCACCGACAGGTTGGAGGAGGCGGAGCCCTACCTTCGTCTCCTCGTGGAAGGGCGCCGGCGGAGCAACGGGGACGATCACCCGTGGACATTGGGACATGTGAGGCGGCTCGGGATGCTCCTTCGAGAACAGGGCAGGCTCGAGGAGGCCGAGCCGTATCTGTTCGCTGCGATGGAGGGGTTGCGGCGGTCCTGCGGTCCGAATGATTCTCGCACCTTGGACGCGATGACCAGCATGGTTCTGCTGCGCCGCGAGCAGGGCCGGCCCGAGGAAGGCGAGCAGATCGCTGCCGAGGTTCTGCGCCGGGTGCGAGGCTTGGGCGCCCAGCCGCGGAAGATCCGCCACTACCTCGTGCGCCACGCTCAGATGCTGATTGCGCTCGGCCGCGTCGACGAGGCGGAAGCGGCGATGCTCGAAGTGGAGGCAATGTCGGAGCCGAACTGGCCCGAGACGCAGCTTGCTCTGAACGAAACGCTTGAGGCCCTCGCGCGCCACTACGACACGCTGCACGCGGCAGACCCGCACGCCGGCCACGATGCCCGCGCAACGCACTGGAGAGCGGGTGTGGTTGAAAAGCACTCCCTGCGGGAGGCTGTGGCGGGGCAGGCTGTGGCGGGGCGGTGATCGCTGCTCAGCGGCGGCCCACGATCACCATCACCGCGTGAACCTCCACCGCCCGCCTTCCCAACGCCGTCCACCCCCTCGCGCTTACGGACCGCAAGCGCGTTTGGGAAGCAGAGGAAGTCGAAGAAGTCAAGGCTGCCGGACTCGTCGCAGTTGGCGAAGGGGTCGCCGCTGGCCAAGCGCGTTCCTACTCGGTATCGCCGACCAGCGCGACGATGGCGTGGACCTCGACAGCGCGGCCTTCGCCGACGGGGCCGATCTGCTCGCCTGTCTTGCCCTTGATGTTGATGATGTCGGGCTCGACCTCGAGGAGTTCGGCGAGGAGGGCGCGGATGGCGGGCTTGTGGGGGGCGAGCTTCGGGCGCTGGAGGATGACGGTGGCATCCAGGCTGGTGAGCCGCATGCCGGCCTCGCGGGTGCGCCGGGCCGCGTCGCGGAGGAAGTCGGCCGAGTCGCGGCCGGCGTTGGCGGGGTCAACGTCCGGAAACAACTCGCCGATGTCCGGGGCGCCGAGGGCGCCGAGCAGGGCGTCGGTGATCGCGTGGAGCAGGGCGTCGCCATCGGAGTGGCTGACGGGGCCGCGGTCGGATGGGATCAGGATGCCGCCGAGGCGCAGGGGGCGCCCGGCGCCGGCGGGGGCCACCGGTTCGAGGCGGTGCAGGTCGTAGCCGTGGCCGACGCGGATGAGGGACATGGGGGGAGTGATGAATGATGAACGATGAATGATGAGTAGGACGGGGTGGCGCGGGAAGGTGAGGGCGGAGGGGGTTCCTGCCGATGGTAGAGGGGTGTCCCGCTTCGCGGGGGTGGCCGGGGTACCCGGCCATTCGGGGGCTATGGTTCGGCGGGCGGATGAACCGCCGGCGCCCGGTGGGCGTAGCCGAGAGCAGACTCAGCTGGAGGAGCAGACCGTGCCCGAACGTTTTCCGATCCGGGGCCTGAGCGGACTCGCCGCGGCCGCTTTCGCGGCCGGTCTGGCCGGTATGGCAGGCTGCCTGCCGGGAACCAACGACGCCGGTCACGGCTGGTCGCTGGGCAAGCACGTCTACAAGAGCGATGTCTGGCAGCCGAAGACCGTAAGCCTGACCGACACGGCGAGCGGGGAGACGCTGTGGACGAAGGAGGTCCCGGTCGGCAAGCAGATCGTGATCCAGTTCTACCCGGACAAGGCTGACGGAGACGACCCGCGCCGGCCGGATCAGATGGCGTGGGACATCGTGGACATCGACAAGGGGGCCGACGACTGGGAGGGGCGGCTCGATGTGCCGGGGAGCAACTGGCGCATGCTCTCGTTCGAGCTGCGTCCGGCGCCGGAGTATCCGCGCCGGGAGGCGCCGGTGATGGAGCCTCCGCCGCTGACGGCGCCGGCCGGCGAGGGGGCGGGCGAGGAGTCGGGGGCGGGCTAAGCCCCGATTGTGGCCTCGGACGCTCGGGCGGGGATGAGGCGTTAGAATGTCCTCGGACGGGGCAGCCCGGGGGACGATTCGATGCCGGACTTCTGCGATGGCGATCTGGAGACCCTGCTGAGCGAGGCTCAGGGGGGCGATCGCGGCGCGCTGGTGGCGCTGCTGGAGGCGCTGGCGCCGCCGATCCGTGCCCGGATCGAGGCGGGCATCGCGCCGGCGATGCGCGCCAGCCTGGAGGCGGATGACGTCATGCAGGTGACGTACATGGAGGCGGTCTCGCGGATCGACCAGTTCCGGACCGGCGGGGCGCCGGGGTTCCGGGCCTGGCTGGGGCGGATGGCGGAGAACAACCTCGTGGACGCCGTGCGGGCGCTGGATGCCGCCAAGCGGCCGAGCCCGCGCCGGAAGGTGACCAGGGCCGGGGGGGCGGACGAGTCGGCAATCGCCCTGATCGAGCAGCTCAGCGCCAGCGGAGGCGGGACGCCCAGCCGCGTGGCAGCCCGCGGGGAGGCGGTGCGGTTTCTGGAGCAGGCGCTGGCGGGGCTGCCCGGCGACTATCAGAAGGTCGTGCAGATGTATGACCTCGAGGGGCGGCCCATCGGGCAGGTTGCCGCGGAGCTCGGCCGCTCGGAGGGGGCAGTGTACATGCTGCGGGCGCGGGCGCACGACCGGCTTCGGGAGGCGATGGGTCCTGCCGCGAAGTTTTTCACGCACGCGCCGTGAGTGATGGCGGCCGGGTGCGCTGTGGAGAAAGGCAGGCGCTGCGCGCCGCCGGAAGCGAGGCGTTGTGGATGAGACAGTGGAGAAGCCCGGCGCCGGTCGCGAGCGCGCGCTGATCGAGGCGGCGCTGGCGGGGCTGTCGCCGACCCCCGGCGGCGGGGTAGCCGTGCGCGACAGCACGCCGCTGCCGCCGCAGGGGACGTTCGAGGGGTACGAGACGCTGCGGGAGATCCACCGGGGCGGCCAGGGGGTGGTGTATCTCGCGATCCAGCTCACGACGAAGCGGAAGGTCGCGATCAAGGTGATGCACTCGGGGCCGTTCCTCGGCTCATCCGGGCGGGCGCGGTTCGAGCGCGAGGTCGAGGTGCTCGGGCAACTGCATCATCCGAACATCGTGGATATCCACGACAGCGGGCAGACGGCCGACGGCTCGTTCTATTACGTGATGGACTACATCTCCGGGCGCTCGCTGGACGAGGTGCTGGAGAAGGAGACCCAGCGGCCGGGGATCCAGGAGACGCTGGCGCTGTTCGCGAAGATCTGCGAGGCGATCAACGCGGCCCACCTGCGCGGGATCATCCATCGCGACCTGAAGCCGTCGAACATCCGGATCGACAATGCGGGCGAGCCGATCATCGTGGACTTCGGGCTGGCGAAGGTTGGGCTGGCGTCGGTCACCGCGGACACCACGCCGCACCTGATGACGATGACGGGGGAGTTCATCGGCTCGCTGCCGTGGGCGAGCCCGGAGCAGGCGATCGGCTCGGCGGGCGGTCTGGATGTGCGCACGGATGTGTACTCGCTGGGCGTGATCCTGTATCAGATGCTGACGGGGCGGTTCCCGTATCAGGTGATCGGGAACATGCGGGATGTGCTGGACAACATCC
>CAYMJK010000083.1:0-3834 GCA_964390535.1 uncultured Phycisphaeraceae bacterium
TCAGTTCGATAGCCTTGTCAAGTTGTGGATCGCCGCCGTCCACCATCAGCGCCGGATCGTCCATCACGTCATAGTCGGGATCGACGCCGTGGCCCTCGATCGACCACTTGCCGTCCTTCGTGTAGAAGCCGAAGGTGGGCACGGCGGTGTAGCCGCCGTCGATCAGGCCGGGCACTCCGGAGATGCCGACCAGCCCGCCCCACGTGCGCATGCCGATGAGCTTGCCGAGGCCGTTGTGCCGGAAGAGCCACGGGAACATGTCCCCGCCCGACCCGGCGAGCCCGTTGATGAGCATACACTTGGGGCCCTGGTGTGAGTCCGGCGGCCACGGCCAGTCCTTGCCATCGCGCCGGGCCCAGTAGTTGGTGCGCGGGCGGTTGAGCAGCGCGATGAAGCGGGTGGGGATCTGCCCGCCGCCGTACCACCGCTCATCGATGATCAGGGCCTTCTTGCCGATCTGCCCGTGGAACTGGCGGAACAGCTCGTTCTGACCGTTGACACCGGTGTCGGGCACGTAGATGTAGCCGACCTGCCCGCTGGTGGCCTCATCCACATAGCGGCGGTTGTCTTCGATCCAGGCGCGGAAACGGAGATCCTGCTCGTTGCCGACGGGCTTGATCGTGACATCCCGCTCGTTGCGGGTTTCCTCGTCGCCGGTGAGGGCGTCGGCAACCGTGATGGTCGTTTCCTTGCCGGCGGTTCCTATGAACGCCGTCCACGGATCGACGTCGGTGTTCACGCGGCGGCCGTTGACGGCGAGCAGGTAATCGCCTTCCTTGACCCCGATGCCATGGCGGCCCAGCGGACCGCGGGCATCGGAGTCCCAGGGGGCGCCGTGGTAGATCTTCGCGAAGCGGTAGGCGGTGATCTCCTCGCCATCCTCATCTTCTTCGGTCACCAGCTCCCAGTCCACGCCGAGCATGCCGACGTTGGTGGTCTCTTCGCTCTCGCCATCACCGCCCCAGTAGTAGGCGTGGCCGACGTTGAGCTCGGCGATCATCTCACCGATGATGAAGCTGACATCCTCGCGGCTGGCGGCATCGGCCAGCATCGCGTGATACTGCTCGTAGATGGCGTCCCAGTCGACGCCGTGCATGTTCTGGACGTAGAAGAAGTCGCGGTGGCGGCGCCAGGCGTCGGTGAACAGTTGCTCCCACTCGGCACGGGGCTGAATCCGCTTGCGCAGGTCGTCGATCGACAGCTTCTTCTCCATTGACTGCCCGGTGGCCGCGCTGACGATGGCTGTGTCGCCACCCTGGCGCACCAGCAGCTTCTTGCCATCGGCGGATATGTCCATGATGCCCGCGCCGGCGAGCACGTTCTTCTCTTCGGGCTCGTCAGCGCTGATGTCGAACAGCTTGATCGCCGCCGCCGGCTCGCCCAGTCGCACGTAGAGGAGCTGGCCTTTGTCGTTGCTCACGAGGCTGCGGAAGTTACCGGCATCCACCGGCAGTTCGATGCCGCGGGCCTCGAACTCATCGAAGTCGATCTCAACCGGCTTGTCGGCGTCATCTTCCTTCTCGGCGTCGGATTCATCCGGCTCTTCATCGGTGCGCGTGGCTTCCCACGTGCCCGAGATGCTCATCTCCGCTACCGTCCACGTCCCACTGAGCTTGTCGCCTTCCAGTTCACCTTCGAGCTTCTGGGTCATGCCCCCTTCGGATCGCGTTGCCGTGAAGGCGCCGCTGTCCTCCTCGAAGGTCACCGAGTCATAGGTGTTGGTCTCGCCCATGGATTCGCTGGTGGCTGTGAAGGTGTCATCTTCTCGGGAGATGATCGTGAGCTTGAAGTCGATCTCGTCGGACTCCATACCGGGGATCTGCGCAAAGCCCTTCGCCGTGCCCGCCCACACGCCGTGGATCGGGCTGCGCGGCTCGTCGGCATCGTCGTCATCGGCGTCGCTGTCACCATCGACGCCATCGTCCGTATCGTCGTCTTCGCCCTCGTCCTCGTCCTTCTCGTCCTCCTCCCAGGTCTCTGCATCCTCTTCAATCTCCCACGGATCCTCAACCTCCGCGTTCAGCGGCACGGCGATCAGCCGGCCCGTGTCGTTGTAGATGAAGCTGGCGCCCACATCCTCATAATCCGGGTTGCTGAAGTTGCGGTTCGAACTGTAATACAGCCAGTCGCCCTTGCGGCTGAACACCGGGTTGTTGTCGTTGAAGAACCCGCTGGTCACCTGATGCGGCTGATCCTCCTCCAGGTCATAGATCCAGATCGAACTCGTCCGGCTTTCCGCATCGTTCCTGTCGTATGCCAGCCAGCGAGAATCCCGCGACCAACTCAAGCTCGGCCGGTTCGCCCATGCGTCGCGATCCAGCTCGCGCTGCTCCCCGCTTTCGACATCCACGAGAATCAGCCGCCCCGCCTTGTCCGTAATCACCAGCTTCTCGGAATCCGGCGCCCACGAGATGCTGTAGAAGTACGTCTCGTTCCCGCTGGTCACCTGGCGCGGCTCGCCTTTCCCGTCCGACTGCGTGACCCACAGCTCGTACTCGCCCGTCTCATCAGAGAAGTACGCGATCCACCGGCCATCCGGGCTCCACGCCGGGGAGCGCTCGGCCGCGCCGGATGTGGCGGTGAGTTGGCGCGGCGCGCCGTGCTCGGCCGGGATGGTCCAGATGTCGCCGCGGGCCTCGACCACCGCCCGCTTGCCGGTGGAGGAGATCCCCCCGCCGGCAATGAACTCCGAGGCATCCACCGTCCGCGGCTTGATCTTCGGTCGGTCGCCGGGGATGGTCACCTCCACCGGGCGGCTCTCGCCCGTCCGCAGGTCCAGCAGGTACAGCGCCGCGCCGTTCTGGAGGACGATCTCCCCGCCGCCATCCGGGCCCGGGCCGATCGAGGGGAACTTGCAGTCGTAGTCGGCGAACCCGGTGATCTGCTCGCGCGCGCCCGAGGCCGTGTCATACCGCCAGATGTTGAGCCGATGCTCCGGCCCCGCGTCGGAGAGGTAGTACAGCGAGCCGGCGTGCCACATCGGGAACGAGTCGGTCCCCTCCCAGTCGGTGATCTGCTCGCTCTCGAGCGTCTCGAGGTTGAACAGCCAGATGTCGGTCGCCATCCCGCCGCGATACCGCTTCCACGTGCGCGTGTCTCGCGAGTGGGGCGTGTAGGCGAGCCAGACTCCATCCGCGTCGATCGCCCCGTTCGCCCCGTATGGAATCGGCAGCTTCTGCGGCAGGCCGCCCTCCGGCGCCACGCTCAGCAGGCTCGTCTGCCGCCCCAGCCCCGCAAGCCCGCTCTGGAAGTAGAGCAGGTCGCCCTGCGGCGTCCAGTCGGTGAGCCACTCGGTGGCCGGGTGATGAGTCACCCGCTGGGGAATGCCGCCGGCGACTGGCATGGTGTAGATGTCGCGCCCGCCGTCGTAGTTTCCCACGAAGGCGATGGAGGCGCCATCGGGGCTGAACTTCGCCAGGGCTTCGCTGCCATCCGGGCTCGACAGCCGGGTCGCCTGCCCCCCCTCCCGCGGCACGAGCCACAGGTCGTTGGCGTAGCTGAAGACGATGTGGGTGGCGCTGACATCCGGATAGCGCATCATGCCCGCGTGGGGCGTGATCTCCTGGGCGGCCGCGGACGCCGCGAGCGGGGCGAGTGCGGCAACGAACGGGAAGCGGCGGCGGACGGGCATCGACGGTCTCCTCTGGATCGCGGAGGGGGCAGGGGGTTGGGACCGCAGGCGGGTGGCCGGCGGGCTGCGCCGGCTCATTCCGCCCCTGGCGCCGCGATTTTCACAGCGAGGTTAGCCGGCTCGTCCAGACCCGGCGAGCCCAGGTGGCCGACGGGGGGCGACCACGCGCGTCGCTGGGCGGCCCGGACCGCTCTTCAACCGCG
>CAYMJK010000084.1:0-5415 GCA_964390535.1 uncultured Phycisphaeraceae bacterium
GGCGCCCTGGATGCGGATATCGAGCGGGCGGCCGGTGGGGATGGCGGCGCCCTCCTCGAAGTTGAGCTGCGTGCCCGAGACCTTGACGCCGAGGCCGATGTAGAGCCCGGTGGGGCGCTGGTCGCCGTTGGCGTTCTCGACGCCGGGCTGCATGCGCTCGACGTAGAGGAGATCCTGGAAGTTGGCCCGGCTGGACTTGAACCCGGGCGTGTTGACGTTCGCCAGGTTGTTGGCGATGACATCGAGGTTGGTGGACATGGCCCGGAGGCCGGAGGAAGCGGACTGGAGGGCGAGGATGGCCATGGGGGGCTCCGGGGAAGGATCAGAGCACAGAGCTCAAAGCACAAAGCTCATCAGATCAGGCGATCCGGGCTTCGGGCTGTGTGCTTTGTGCTTTCGCTTTGTGCTTTCTCACGTGACTCGTCCGAGGGCGTTGATCGCCCGGTCCATCAGGCGATCCTGAAAGTCGATCATCGCGGTGTTGGCGGAGACGGATCCGGCCGCGCTGGTGATGTCGCGCAGGGCGTCGATCGGGTCGACAGAGGAACCCTCGACGAAGCGGTGCACGATGCGGCCGGCGCCGGGGAATGCGCGCTGGATCACGCCGGGAGGCGCCGCGAGCAGGCCCTCGCCCTCGGGGCGCAGGCGCGCGGTGTCGGCGGTGACGAGGCCGACCTGGTCGAGCATGGCGCCATCCGCGTCGTAGATGCGCCCCTCGGCGTCGATGTCGAGCGGGGCGCCGGGCGGGAGGTAGATGGGCTGGTTGGATGCGTTGAGGATGGGCAGGCCGCTGGCCGCCTGCACAAGGCGGCCACTGGAATCGAGGGCCATCCGCCCGTCGCGCGTCAGGCGGAGCGAGTCGCCCTCGGCGCCGGCGCCCGCGCCTTGGCGGACGAGGAAGAAGCCCTCGCCGTCGATCGCGAGATCGAGTTCGCCCCCCTCGAGCAACGGGCCGGGCTTGAAGCTGATGCGGCTGGGTCCCATGAGGGGGCCGGCGCCGAGGCGCTCGAGCAGGTCGTTGGAGGGGAGGTGGTCGAGGCCATCCTCTATAGCGGCGGTGTCGCGGTGGCGGACGACCGGGGTGATGGCCTTGTAGCCGACGGTGTTGACGTTGGCGAGGTTGCTCGTCAGGGCATCCTGACGCGAGAGGCTGGTGAGCAGGCCCGAACTGGAGATCTGGAGGCCGTAGTTCACCGGCGCGCCTCCACGGGCGGTCTGGCCGCGAGGGGCCGGCGGGCGCCGGCCGCGGCAGCGCGGGAGGCGGCGATCAAGTCGGCGCCGAGGCGGCCGGTGGCGAGGCGCCGGGCCAGGACGGCGGGGTCGGCGGGGCACGGCGCCTGCGAGGGCGCCTGGCGCGGGGCGCCGGGCGGAGCGGATTGGGGGGCGGGCGCAGTGATCACGCCTGCGGACAACTCAAATCCGGCGCCAGCGGCGACTGGGATGGGACGCGGCCCCGAGGCGGCCGCAGCGGGCTGGGCTTGCGGGCGGGTTGCGCGGGCGTGCGCATCGGGCGGGGCGGCGCCGGCCGGAATTGCGCCGGGGGCCGTGCCGCAGCCCGCCCGCCTGATCGGCGGGGGCTATGGCACGGCCCCTCGGTTGAAGGGGGGGCTGGTTTCGCGGCCGGTCAGCGGGCGTCGCGCATTGCCCGGACCCGATCGTGGGTCAACTGGATGCTCGCGTAGTGGGCGCGGAGGGTCTCGTGGATGGGGTTGTCGCCGGCCTTCCGGAGGGCGGCCTCGTATCGATCGCGGATGGCGTCCTCGCCGCGTTCGGCCTCGGCGAGGATGGGGTGCTCGTCGCCGCCGGCCACGAGGCCGCGGAGGCCGATCCACCAGCGATGGGCGGCGCCCCTGACGCTGCCGATGTCCTCAACATCCTCGTCGGACATGCGCAGGAGGGCGGCGAGTTCGACGGCGAAGCGCTCCCGTTCCTCGGCGTTGGCGCGGAGGAAGGAGGCGATGCGTGCGCTGCGGACCTCGCCGGCCGCCTTGCGGAACCCGCGGGCGCTGTCGGTGTTGATGCGGACGAGGTCCTTGAGGTCCGCAATGGTAGATTCGTCGAGACTCGTGATGGTCTGCATGCCAGTCCCTTCTTGACCGCTTCGATTGCGGGCCTGTGCCGATCAGATCCGATTGCGCTCAGGCGCCGCCTTCCAGGCCGTCGTCGACATCGTCCACGCCGTCCTCGATGGCGTCGCCGGTGTCATCGATTGCGTCCTCGGTGGTGTCGACGGCGTCGTCAACCGGATCGTTGGGGTCGTCGCAGGCGGCAAGCGGGGCGAGACCGAACAGGGCTACGGCGGTCAGGATCGTGGTCTTGCGCTTCAAAGGGCGCCTCCTCTCAAAGGGCCCCCGGCGCGCGGCCGCTGAGTGCGGCGGCGACGAGGGAGAGAATGAACAGGAACGACGGACAGAACGAAACAGAATCTGGGTGAGGCCCGCCGTTGCCGGCGAGCCCGGAATTCAAACCGTTACGGTTATCTTCGCTCAGGGCCTTGAGTGGCTGGTGAATCGCGAGTGAATCGCGGCTCACCCGGGGCGCCGCGATCTTCTCCATGCTCGTGATGCGTCTGATCGCGCTCGCGGGCGCGGAGGACGCTGCTCCAGAGCACCGGATTGGAGAGCACCAGGACGAGCACTGCGGCGATGGCGATGCCAATGGCGACGGGGGGGCTGCCGGCCCGCGCGATGAGCACCGCGGCGACGATGACGACGCCGAGGGCAATGGCGAAGAGCACGACAGTGGCGCGCCCGCGGACGGCGGGGTCGGCCGGGCGGCCCTCGGGGGAGGTCATCTCGAGATCGTCAGCCTCGGCGACGTTCTCGGCGTGGTGGTCCGTGCGGTCGGACGCCGGATCGGGCGGGGCGCCGGCGCCGGAGCTGGCTGCGCCGCGTGCGGCAGGGGTGGAGGGATGGGGGGTTCGCATGCGGTGCTCCTTGGGGGCGAAAGAGGGTCCGGAAAGCGCGCGGCCGACAGATGCGGCTCGGCGATGGTGGGCGCGTCGAGAGCCGCCGTACGCGGCTCTGAGGCCCCTGCGGGGGGAAGTAGCATTCCGGCTCCCGTGCGTGGGCGACTGCGTGTGCGACCATTAAATGTTTTCCCGTCCCGGCCTGAAGCGGCGCTGATCCACGGGTGAATCGGCGTTCAGCGTGGCATCAGGGAGTGTTCACCGGGACGAGGCATGGCGGTTACAATCACCGAAGGGAGCGAACCAGTGCGGGCGCTTGTCATCGAAGATAATCCAAAAATGGCGATGGCCATTCAGAGCGGTCTCCAGGAGCACGGGATGGCTGTGGACGTGAGCCACTCCGGATACGAGGGAGAGGAGCTGGCGGCCTCGGCCCCGTACGACGCGATCGTGCTGGACCTGATGTTGCCGGACCGCGACGGGGTGGAGGTGTGCCGGAACCTGCGGCGGCGCGGGGTGCAGGCGCCGGTGCTGATGCTGACGGCGCTGTCGGCGACGCAGGACAAGGTCGCGGGGCTGGACTCGGGCGCGGACGACTACCTGTCCAAGCCGTTCGAGTTCGAGGAGCTGCTGGCGCGGCTGCGGGCGCTGATGCGGCGCGGGGAGGCGTCCGAATCGCGGATGCTGCGCTGCGACGACCTGGAACTGGATCTGTATTCGCACGTTGCGACGCGTGCGGGGGAGAAGATCGAGCTTTCGAACCGGGAGTTTGCGCTGCTGGAGTGCCTGATGCGCAACGAGAACCGGGTTCTGAGCCGGATTCAGATCGGCGAGAAGGTGTGGGACATGAACTTCGAGCCGACGAGCAACGTGATCGACGTGTACATATCGGCGCTGCGCAAGAAGATCGACCGGGGGTTCGAGCGACCGCTCATCCACACGATCAAGGGCGCCGGCTATCGCTTCGGCGTCGTGGACGAGCCTGATAATGCGGTCACGTGAGAGACGCCGCTGGCTGGGGCGCATTTCGCTGCGCTTCAGACTGACGGTCTGGGTGATCGCGGTGGTCGTGCTCATCCAGAGCGCCCTGGCGACGGTGGCGTTTCTCTATCAGCGGCAGTCGGCCCGGCGGTCGCTGGACCAGTTTCTGGTGATGCGGGCGCGGGTGCTGGCGCGGGAGATCGAGCTTCCGGCGGAGCCGAGCCGGCTGCGCCGTCGGGCGATCGCCGAGTCTCGTAACACGCTGTTCGACCAGTTCTCGATGGCGGTGTTCGACGCCGCAGCGCGGCCGATCACCGAGAGCGAACCGGCCCCGCCGGTGGCGGCCGCGCTGGCGCAGCGGGCGCGGGAGACGGGGGGGCCGGTGCTGGAGTGGTGGCGCCCGGCGGAGGGGCCGGCGCGGCGGCTGGTGGCGATTCCGTTCGAATGGCCGGGGGACCGGGGGCTGGCGCCGGCGCTGGTGGCGTGGACCAGCGAGACCAGCGTGAGTTCGCACATCGCGGCGATCGGGCGGGCCCTGCTGCTGGCGGCGCCGTTTGCGGCGGCGGGGGCGGCGGTGGCGGGGTGGTTCATCGCGGGGGTCGCGGTGGGGCCGATCGAGGAGGTGCGCGACATCGTGCGCCGGCTGACGCCGGAGTCGGTGGGGCGGCGGATCCGGCTGGGGTCGGCGTCGGCGGAGGTGAGCCAGCTTCAGAACAACCTGAACGACGCCCTGGCGCGCCTGGACCAGGGGTACAAGGCGCAGGCGCGGTTCATCTCGAACGTGTCGCACGAGTTCAAGACGCCGATCTCGACGCTGCTGGCCGAAGCGCAGACGCTCGTGCGGCGGGAGGAACTGGGGCCCGAGGCGGAGCGATTCGCGCACAGCGTGGAGGAGGAGATGCGCCGGCTGGGGCGGCTGATCGAGAGCTTCCTGCTGCTGACGCGGGTGCGCGAGGGGGAGCCGCCGCCGATGCTGCACGTGCTGGCGAACGAACTGGTGATCGAGTCGATCGCGCACTGCGCGCCGTTTGCGGAGTCGCAGGGGGTGCGGCTGCGGCCGACGCTGCTGGAGGATGACGAGGGGCTGGAATTGTGCGTGCTGGGGGAGGCGGACCTGCTACGGACGATGCTGGACAACCTGGTGCGCAACGCGATCCGGTTCAGCCCGACGGGGGCGGCGGTGGATGTGCGGGTGGCGCGCGGCGGCCCGCCACAGGCGAAGGAGGGGGCGGAGCAGCCGGGGGGAGAGTGGGTCACGATCGCGGTGCGGGACCGGGGACCGGGGATCTCGCAGGCGATGATGGGGCGGCTGTTCGAGCGGTTCTCGCAGGCCCCGGAGGAGCGGGCGACGGGGCGGGGGACGGGGCTGGGGCTGGAGATCGCCAAGGGTGTGGCCGAACTGCACGGTGGGGACATCAGCGTGGGCAACTGCCCGGACGCGGGGGCGCAATTCGAGATTCACCTGCCGGTTGCCGACGGGGGCGTGGGGGCGGAGGCGCCGACGCCGGCGCCAGGTCCTGCGCCGG
>CAYMJK010000085.1:0-2931 GCA_964390535.1 uncultured Phycisphaeraceae bacterium
GCCCGCGCCGGCGCCCTACGACGGGGCGCTCAGCCCCGAAGATCCGATCGAGGCCATCCGGAAGGTCATCCGCGGGAGCGACTCCGCGGCGCCCGGCGAGGCGCCTGGCGAGAAGGCGCCGCGCGAGCCCCACGAGCCCCACGAAGATGTCCGCCCGGTGATCGTCTCCGCCTCCGGCCTCCGCGCGCCGGCGCCCGCCAACGGCGCCCACGCCCGAGCTGCCCCCGGCGCCTCTGCCACTCCCGATGCCCCGCGCACCCCCGCGCCCGCGCAGCCCGGCGCCGCGCTCTTCGACAGCGAACTCGCCCGCGCCATGGCCCGCGGCGCCGACATCCTCGGCCCCGCCCTCGACACCCTCCGCCAGCGCACCGGCGATCCCGGCCTCCGGTTCCATACCGATGGCGCCGGCGGCGTCCCCGTCATCACCGCCGGGCGCGAGGCGGGGCGGCTCCTCAGCGATCGCCTCCCCGAGGCGAAGCTCGCCGCGGCGGCCGACTGGCTCGGGGCGTGGCTCACCCTGCGCGACCAGCACGCCCAGCTCCGCGAGGCCGCGTTCACCGACGCCCTCACCGGCGCATGGAACCGCCGCTACTTCGAGCGATTCCTCGAGGCGGCCCTCCGCGAGGCCCGGCGCGAGCGCCACGAGGTCACGCTCCTCGTCTTCGACATCGACGACTTCAAGAGTTACAACGACGCCTACGGCCACGCCGCCGGCGACGAGATCCTCATCGAGGCCACCCGGCTCATGCGCAGCGTCGTGCGCCCCAGCGACCGCGTCTGCCGCATCGGCGGCGACGAGTTCGCGGTCATCTTCAACGAGCCCGAGGGCCCGCGCGAGCCCGGCAGCCATCGGCCCAAGTCGGTGATGCAGATCGCCGAGCGCTTCCAGAGCCAGATCGCCCTCGCCCGCTTCCCGAAGCTCGGCGAGCGCGCTCCGGGCCCCCTCACCGTCTCCGGCGGCCTCGCCAGCTTCCCCTGGGACGGCCACGATGTCGCCACGCTCCTGCAGATCGCCGACGACCGCGCGCTCGCCAGCAAGCGGCAGGGGAAGAACGCGATTACGTTCGGGCAGTAGGGCGGAGCGAAGTTCAAAGTTCAAAGTTGAAAGTTCAAGTCTGGAGCAGGCGTTCGCCGCGCCCTTCCGATTTGAACTTTGCACTTTGAACTTTGAACTTTCTCCCGCTCCTACCCTCCTCGGTGCCCGACCTCGACCCCATCCCCGACTACCTGGCGCCCTACGAAGCCGCCGTCGAACGGCACGGCGCCACCTTCGAATCCCTCCTCTGGCACAGTGAAGAGTTTCAGGGCGAGCGGTTCCGCATCCTGTGCGAAGTTGTGCCCGTCCGCGGCCGCGTCGTCTGCGATCTTGGCGCCGGCCGGGCCGATCTGCTCACCTATCTGCACACCCACGCCGCCGGCCACGCCCGCTACATCGGCGTCGAAGCCGTCACCGAGCTTGCCGACTTCTCCGAGCGCCGCGCCCGCGAAGCCGGCTGGACGGACGCCGAGATCGTCCGCGCCGACTTCGTCAGCGACGCCACGCTCATGGACCGGCTCGTCCGCGACCGCGGCGCCCAGACCCTCATCTTCAGCGGCTCGCTGAACACGCTCGAGCCGCGCAAGGCCGCCATGGTGCTCCAGCGCGCCTGGGATGCCGTCGGCCGCATCCCCGGCGGCGCCCTCGCCTTCAACTTTCTCAGCACCCACGGGCGGCGCATGACCCCGCAGACCGGCCCCGCCCGCCGCTTCGACCCCCTTCCGCTCGTGAAGTGGGCCCTTCGCCGCGCCCCCTCCGTCGCCCTTCGCCACGACTACCTCGGCGGCCACGACGCCACCATCGCCATGCGGGCCCGCTGAATTCGGCGATCCGGCTCGCCAACCATCGCCGTGCATCCCGGAACCGTCAGGCTTATCCACCCCCGCTGCCAGGGGCACTTGCAATTTTTCCGCGTTTCTGTCACAATCCACTCCGCATCGCACCTCCACGGATCCAGGAGGCTTCATTCATGAGCACGATCAAGGAAGATCTGAGGCAGTCGATCACCAGTCTCCCGCGTGAGCAGCGCCTTGCGCTGCTGCTCTCCTACGCCGACGATCTCTCCATCGACGAGATCGCCACCATCATGCGCATCACCGCCGATGACGCCAAGGCGCTCCTCGGCGCCGCGCTGGCCGACATCCGCGCCCGCCTCGGCCCCGTCGCCGTCGCCTGATTCCCCGCGCCGGATTGCCCTCCAGCAGGGCAAAATCGCCGCACTCGCCGCCGGCCGTCGACCCCCGCTGCGCGCGCCGTGCGCCACCCCGCCCCCCACGGGCGCCCATCAGCCTGGGCGCCGGCTCCCGCAGACCCCTTGACAGATCGCCCCCGCTCGGCGACCTTGCCGCCATGCTCTGGCGCGCCGACGAGCCCGGGACACGCGCGACCCCCTCCCGCACACGGGCCCTGATCGCTGCCGCCTGCTTCGGCGCCGGAATCTGGGTCGCGGGGCGCCTTCCCCCCGCAGACGCGGCCGCCGGGGCCTCAGAAACGGCCGGCGCCGGATCCGCCGCCCTCGCCAGCGCCGGGATCGCCGCGGCAGGCGCAGCCATCGCGTTCGGCGCCAGCCGGCGCCTCCGCGCGCTGGCCCTGGGGCTCGCCGTCATCCTCCTCGGCGCCGCCTGGTACAGCGCGGCAGCCCGCGAGGCGCCGCGCGACTCCATTCTCTGGCGCCTGCCCGCCGACCCGCTCGAGCGCCGGCTCCTCGCCGTCGAGGGCCGCCTGCTCGAGGATCCGCGCCTCCAGCCTGCGCCCGAAGCGTTCGCGTTCGCCCGCGCGCCCGCGTGGACCGGGCTCATGGACCTCATCGCGGTGCGCGACGGCGCCGGCTGGGCCCCCGCCTCCGGCGCCATCCGCATCACGATCATCGAGCCGGCGCCGTCGGCGTGGGTTCG
>CAYMJK010000086.1:0-2597 GCA_964390535.1 uncultured Phycisphaeraceae bacterium
AGCATGTCGGCGTGTGCGCGCGCTGCTGGCTCGAGCGGCGGACCCTGATCGTCACCGACGTCGCCGCACTCGGCGCCGATTATGTCGCCTGCGACCCGCGTGATCGCTCCGAGATCGTCGTGCCGTTGCTGGATGCCGACGGCGGCTGCGCAGGCGTGCTGGACCTCGACAGTTTCGAAACCGGCGCATTCGACGCGGCAGACGCGGCAGGGCTTCAAGCCGCGCTGCAGGCCGCCGGTCTGCTGGCGCAGGCGCCGTCGCGCCCCGCCCTGCTGCTCTGATCGCGGCCGCCGGCGCCGCTCAGTCCTGCTTCATCCCGCATTCGGGACACACCCCACCGGCCGCCTCCGGATAGCCGCAGCCGGCGCAGCCCGCCTGCGGGGGCACGATCGCCCAACGCGCCACCCGGCGGCTCGCCAGCCCCAGCGCCACGCCGATCACGATCATCGCCAGCCCGCGCGAGGCGCTGTGCCCCTCGCCGATGTCCACCCAGTTCCGGAACGCCGCGTCGAAGTTGGACACGATGATCGCAAACAGCAGCCGCTTGAGCGCCAGATAGGCCCCGAACGCGACCAGCGCCACCGCCGCCCCCCGCATCGTCCAGGTCGCCAGCGCTCGCGCAGCATGCACACCGCCGGTCGTCAGTCGCACGGGCATCGCATCCACCCCGGACGGCCCGAGCGCCAGCCCCGGGCCCCGGCCCCGGGCGCTGCGCGACCCCGCCTACTCGACATCCTTCCCCTCCATCACATCCGTGATCGGCCCGGGCGTGTGCGCGCCACCATCCAGCTCGCCGCGCTTGAGCCGCCCGCCGTACTCGTGATACGCCTTCATCGCCCGCGACCCGAAGATCAGCATGATCGGGATGTTGGCGCACAGCATCACGCCCAGGCCGAGCGTCGTCCACGTGTCGAGTTGCGTGTCGGTCCCGATGAGCGCCCGCGTCTGCCCGCCGGCCCCCGGGAAGATGCGCATGGCCGCCACCGTCGTGAACAGAATCAGCAGGCAGTAGATCAGCCGGTATGCGAGCACCGCCCGGTTCACCACCTCCTGCCGCGCCCGACCGAAAAGGTAGACCACGCCCTGCTCGCCGTAATAGCTCCACGAGATGATCGTGGACAGCGCGAACATCCAGACGGTGATCGTCACAAGCCACATGCCCAGCCCCGGCGTCACCCGGTCGAACGCGTGCGCTGTGAGCGATGCCCCGGCGTAGTCGCCGTATACCCCCACATCGACCGATCCGTCATCGCGCACGTGCACGGTCGGCGTGAGTTCCGACTGCAGCGCGCCCCAGTCCACTGTCCACCCGTCCTCGCCGCTGCCGATCACCCGCCCCGGGATCCGCCGGATGTTGCGTCCCGTGTTCGGATCCTCGGCAGCATCCACGAGCATGAAGATGTCCTGGCCCGCCGTCCATCCCGGCCCCTCCGGGGCCTGCGCGATCCGGCGTGCTTCGTCCGTCTTCGCCGGGAGCGGCGGCGACTCGATCGTCCACGAGCCGGCGATCGCCGCCCCGGTGTCGTCGACCGCCTGGACCACGCGGATCTGCCCCGCGTCGGTATAGACCGCCTCGGCCTCGCGGTTGTACGCGCCGCTGGACATGATCACCAGCGCCGTCACGGTGCACACCACCAGTGTGTCGATGAACGGCTCCAGCCCCGCCACCAGCCCCTCGCGCACCGGCTCATCCGTCTTCGCCGCCGAGTGAGCGATCGGCGCCGAGCCCTGGCCCGATTCCGAGCTGAACAGGGCCCGCTTCACGCCCCACATCGCCGCATACCCGAACGTCCCCCCGAGGAACGCGTTGTCCGCGGCCGCCGACGATCCGCCGAGCCACTCCGGCAGGCCCGAACGCACGATCAGCCCGAGCATCGCCGGGATGTCCCCGATGTTCACCGCCAGCACGTACAGTCCCGCGAGCAGGTACAGCGCGCACATGAACGGCACCAGACGGCTCGTCACCGCCCCGATCCGCTTGATCCCGCCGATGATCACCGCCCCCACCAGCACCGTGAGCACGATCCCCGGCACGACCTGCGGCACGCGGAAGTAGGTGTAGCTCACATCCGCGACGTTCCACGCCTGGAACATGTTCCCGCCGGTGATCGCCGAGATGATCAGTGTCACCACGAAGATCCCGCCGATCAGGCTCCCCATCGCCGCCCCGCTGCGGATCGACATCACGATGAGCGCGATCCCCAGCAGCGCGCACAGCGTGATCGCCACGACGCCCTCCCGCGTGGTGCTCGCGCTGGCGGCCCACAGCACGCCCAGCCCCAGGATCACCGCCGCGAACACCACGCCCGTGACGATGCTCAGCCCCTTCCCCTTCTCCAGCGACTCGGCAACGCCCTTCTTCACGACGAACATCGGCCCCCCGTGCGGGTTGTCCGGGTCGTCCGTGTTGCGATAGAGCATCGACTGCGTGACCTCGGTCAGCTTCAGGGCCATCCCCACCACGCCGATCACCCACATCCACAGGATCGCCCCCGGCCCACCCAGCGCCACCGCGACCGCCACCCCCGCGATGTTCCCCAGCCCCACCGTCGCCGAGAGCGCTGTGGAGAGCGCCTGGAAGTGGTTGATCGCCCCGG
>CAYMJK010000087.1:0-3016 GCA_964390535.1 uncultured Phycisphaeraceae bacterium
GCGGGCGGGGTTCGGCCTGGCGCGGTGGGTCGAGGCGCCGCTCGTGCTCGAATGGGCCCTGGCGCTGGTTGCGCTGGATCTGGCGCACTACGGCGCCCACATCGTCTTCCACAAGACGCCGGCGCTGTGGCGCGTTCACGCTGTGCATCATCATGATGATGAGGTGGATGTCACCACGGCGGCCCGCTTCCACCCGCTCGAGGTTGCCGCGCAGTCGCTGGCGGCGCTCCCGGTCGTCGCGCTCATGGGCCTGAGCCTGTACCACGTCGTCGCCTACGAGGCGGCGCTGGTGGCGGCGAGCATGTTCCACCACGCCAACCTGCGGCTTCCGCTCGCGCTGGAGCGGCCGCTGCGCTGGTTGATCGTCACACCGCGGATGCACTGGGTGCACCACTCCTCCTGGCAGCCGGAGACGGATTCCAACTACGGCGCGGTGCTGAGCGTGTGGGATCGGCTCTTCGGCACCTATCGGCTGCGCCCGGATCCGGCCACCATCCGCTTCGGGCTCGAGGGCTTCACCCGGGCCGACACGCGGACGCTGCGAGGGATGGCGATGACGCCGGTTGCGGGTCGGCGGGCCCGCCTGGGCGCCCCGCCGCGACGGGTGGAACTTGAGGGCGAGGAGTCCCCGGGCGCTTCGGCGAGCCGCCGGAAGCGCGCGAGGCCGGCGCGGGAGAAGGGCTGACACCGGGGCAGACGGAATACGCTCAACCAAGGAGGATCGCCCCGAGATGACCCCAGCTGCGACCCGAACTGCGACGACGCTGTGCCTGATCACAATGCTGCTCGCCGGTTGCGCCGGGCATTGCCCGACGGGCGAGACCAAGGAGAGTTCCATGCGGACCAATGAAGTGACGATGCGCGGCAACCCGGTGACGCTGGAGGGGCAGAGCCCCGAGGTCGGCCAGCCGGCGCCCGATGTCGTGCTGGTGGCGAACGACATGTCGGAGAAGCGCCTGCGCGACTACCGCGGGAAGACGGTGATCCTCTCGACGGTCCCATCGCTGGACACGCCCGTCTGCGACAAGGAGACGCGCACCTTCAACGAGCGGGCGGGGGCGCTGCCCGACGATGTGGTCGTGCTGACGGTCTCGATGGACCTGCCGTTCGCGCAGAAGCGCTGGTGCGGCGCCAACGGGATCGAGAGTGTCGTGACGCTCTCTGATTTCCGTGATCGGGATCTGGCGGAGAAGTACGGCCTGCGCATCCGTGAGACCGGGCTGCTGGCGCGGACGGTCTGGGTGATCGATCCGGATGGCCTGATCCGCTATCGGCAGATCGTGCCGGAGGTGGCATCCGAGCCGGATTACGAGGCGGCGCTGGCGGCAGCGCAGGAGGCGGCGGGCGTGTGAGGCGGCGACGGCTCGCCGGGATCAACTCCCATCCAACTCCCGCTGCACGCGCTTCGGGAGCTTCGCCTTGACGATGTCGTAGCTCTTGCGCAGCAGGCGCTTCTTCTCGGCGGCGCTGAGGGCGCCGGGCCGCTCGACTTTCACCCAGCCGAAGCGGGCGGCGTACGGGGCGGGGATGATCCCGTCCATCTCGGTGAGCCGGTCGAAGTCGTCATCATCGCACTTGAAGGCGAACTGGCGCTCATCATCCAGATCGAAGCCCGCGAACATCTTTGCGCCGACGCTGAAAATGAGATCGTCGCCCCACTTGATGTCTTCGGTCACGCCGGGCAGGGCGCGGCAGAAGGCTTTGAGCGGGGAGGGGCGGGCGGCGGGAGCGGGAGCGGAAGCGGAACGTTGGCTGCGCATGTCCTTCTCCCCTAGGTCTGCAAAACCCCCGTCCGCAGCGGCGGGCGGTAGTCCCAGCCGCGCGTGGCCTCCAGCGCGGCGATCAGCTCCTCGCGCGTGCGGTGCGGCTCGATGATGCGGTCGACCCAGCCTCGGGCGGCGCCGTAGCGGATGTCCTGCTGCTCGTTGTAACTGGCGCGCACGGCATCCATGATCGCCTTGTGCGTCTCTTCGTCGATCGTCTCCCCCCGGCGTTCGCGGCCGCGCTCCTCGATGGTGGCGAGTGTGCCGGTCGCCTGGCTGGCGCCCATGACGGAGTAGCGGGCGCTCGGCCACGCCAGCGTGAGGAAGGGCTCGAACGCCCTGCCGCACATCGCGTAGTGGCCGGCGCCGTAGCTGCCGCCGAGGATCACCACGATCTTGGGGACGACCGAGTTGCTCACGGCGTTCACGAGCTTGGCGCCAGCGCGGATGATGCCCCCCTGCTCGCTGTCGCGGCCGACCATGAAGCCGGTGGTGTCGTGCAGGAAGATGATCGGGATCTTGCGCTGGTTGCAGTCGAGGATGAAGCGGGCGGCCTTGTCGGCCGAATCGTCGTAGATGACGCCGGGCATGTTCGTGAACTTCGCCGGCCCGGCCTTGCCACCGGGCAGCTCGCGGGTGGTGAGCTTCTTCTGGTTGGCGACGATGCCGCAGGCGTGGCCGTCGATGAAGGCGTACCCGCAGACGATGGACTGGCCGTACTCGGCCTTGTACTCGTCGAAGTCGGGGGCGAGCGATTCGTTTCCATCATCGCCGCGGGTCGCGCCCGAATCGACGATGCACGCGATGATCTCCTTGACGTCGTACTGCGCGCCCGGCTTGTCGCTGAATACCTCGAACACTTCCTCGGGGGCGCGATACGGCGGGGGCGCCTTCGCCGCTTCGCCTGTCTGTCGCTCCGCCCCTTCCATCTTCTCCACCAGCGACCGCAACCGCCGGATCGCCGCATCATCATCCGGCTCGCGGAAATCGATGGTGCCGCTGATCGCCGCGTGCATCCGGGCGCCGCCAAGCTCCTCGTCGCTGACCTCCTGCCCGATTGCCGCCTTTACCAGCGCGGGGCCGGCGAGATAGAGCCCGCTGCCCTCGGTCATGATCAGCGTATCGCAGAGCACCGGCAGGTATCCGCCGCCGGCCACGCAATACCCCATGATCGCCGCGAGCTGCGGCACGCCCTCGGCGCTGAGCACGCTGTTGAGGTAGAAGATCCGCCCGAAATCGTCGGTGTCGGGGAA
>CAYMJK010000088.1:0-3785 GCA_964390535.1 uncultured Phycisphaeraceae bacterium
ACCACGGGCACTACCACGGCCCGCGGTACAACACCGTGGCGGAGCAGTTCGGGGTGCGGTACGTGCCAGCCATTGGGGGCCTGCACGGCGAACTTGGGCTGAGTGGCCAACTGGAGGGGTTGACGAGCGGACCGTATGGCATTGCAACCCATGTGCCCGCTAGCTATATGGCCACCCTTGAGGTGGGGGCGAGCCCTGGGAGAGTCATTCTTGACTATAGGGGCCGGATTTCAATGTACGCCATCAACCCGGAGACAGGCTGGGAGGGGCAAGGCACGGTGATTCTCCTCGGCGACGTCAACCACTTCGACGACACCGAGGGCTGGGAGCTTCACGCCCCGATCCTCTGGCGCAACATGATGTCCATGCCGAGCGTGCCGTTCTGCTACGTCGATTGCGACTCCGACGGCGAACTGACGTTCTTCGACTTTCTGTGCTTTCAGGACGCCTTTGCGCGGGGAGATCCGTGGGCAGATTTCGCGATCGATTCCGGGCGGGGGGAACTGGACTTCTTTGATCTGCTGGCGTTCCAGAATGCGTTCGCGTCGGGGTGCTGATGGCGCCTCTCATCGAACTCCTCGTCGCTTCTGCAGCGTTCACACTCTTCTGGGTGCTCTGGCTCGGGCGCGCCCGAACCTGGATCTCGGCCGCCGGGGCGCAGTTGCGCGTTGGACGCTTGCTGATCGCCGCGACTCTGATTGCCGTGGTCCGAGCGGCGGCCTACCGATGGCAGGCGCCACGGCTGATAGGGCCGAAGGGCGCGGAACTCTCGCTGGCGGTCGTCGTGGGGCTGGGCCTGCAAGCAGTTTGCGGTGTGTGCCTGATGTTTCAGGCGGTGATCGGCGCATGGCGGTCGCCTGACACCGCGGCCGGGCTCTTCTGGCGCCGATGAGGCCCCGGACGCGTGGCTACTCGCCATCTTCGCTGGTGTGGCGCCGGATCAAGGCGCCGGCGACTTCATCGCAGGCCTTTGCCGCGGCGTCGCCGCCTTCGTTGGTGGCGACGAGCACGGCGAAGCCCCGTGCGGGGGCGGCCCAGACCACGCAGTACCACATGGTGTTGGACCCGGTGTGGGCGAGCGCCCGGCCGCCGGCCCAGTCGCGATGGGGACAGCTCCAGCCGAGGGCGTAGTCGGCGCCGGCTGGCGGCGTGTGCAGCGCGGCGAAGCTCTCGGGCTTCAGGAGTTCGGGCTTGCCCGCGGCGCCGACGCCGGCGCGGAGGTGCCAGGCGATGTATCTGGACCAGTCGCGCAGCGACATGTGCACGCGGCCGGCGGGGGACATAGCGGGCGGGTTGTCGGCGAGGGGGCCGGGGGCGACCGGCTGGCGCAGGCGGTGCCCCCGGGGCTGATCGATGACGGGCGGCGCGCTTTCGCTCGGGGCGCTCTGGGCGCCGGGGGCGCCCCAGCCGGCGGTGGTGATTCCGAGGGGCGCCAGCAGGCGATCGATCAGGAGCTTTTCGAAGGGCTCGCCGGTGACTTTCTCGCACATGTGGCCGGCGAGCATGTAGCCGTAGTTGGAGTATTCGTACTTCGTGCCGGGCGGAAACTCCGGGTCGCGCTCGGTGACGCCGAGCAGCGCCATGCGCCGGGCTTCGGTCGGGGTTCCTTTGTGGGTCCAGAAGGCGGACCAGAGCTGGCGCCGGCCGGTTCCGGTGGGCGCGCCGGCGCGGTGGCTGAGCAACTGCTCGAGCGTGACAGCGCGGTAGCCCTCGGTCATGGATGCGGCGACATCGGGGAAGGCTTCGGCGAGGGTCATGTCCCAGCGGAGGAGGCCGTCCTCGACGAGCATGGCGCAGAGGGAGGCGGTCATCGACTTCGTGCAGGAGCCGAGATGCCAGAGATCGTCGATGGTGATGAGCTCGTCGTGGCCGCGGGCGCGGAGGCCGGCGGCGCCGATCGCGGAGATGGCGCCATCGGCTTCGACCGTCGCGGCGGCCATGCCGGGGAGCTTGTGGCGGGCGATGGCCTCTTCGAGGATGGTCGTGATGTCGGCGGGGGCGGCGGCGGCTGGCGCGGGGGCGGGGGCATCCTGCGCGCACAGGGGCGTTGCCGGGGCGAGGGTGAGTGTCAGTGCGATGGCGAGGGTGCGCATCATCGGGATCATTCCTCCGATTGGCCGTCATCGGCGAGTCGCACTGCGCCGACGAGGTCGGCGAGGCGGGGGGCGCCCTGGCGCCGGACCCATTTTTCCAGGCCGCGTGTGACCCGTCCGGGGATGCGGGGATCGGCGAAGAGGGCGGTGCCGATCTCGATGGCGCTGGCGCCGGCGAGGGTGAACTCGGCGGCCTCCTCCCAGCCGGTGACGCCCCCGGCGCCGATGAGCGGAATGCCGGCGCTCTTCGCGACGCCCTGGTAGACGATGTGGACGAGTCGCAGGGCGACGGGGTGGAGGGCGGGGCCGCTGAGGCCGCCGGTGATGTTCGCGAGGCGCGGGCGGCGCGTGCGCACATCGATGGC
Source organism: uncultured Phycisphaeraceae bacterium (assembly GCA_964390535.1). Classification (GTDB taxonomy): domain Bacteria; phylum Planctomycetota; class Phycisphaerae; order Phycisphaerales; family UBA1924; genus CAYMJK01. The sequence goes on from CAYMJK010000088.1 coordinate 2,459, forward strand.
CATGGCGGGGATGGTGTTGCACAGGGTGAGGGCGTCGGCGCCGGGGCGGCCATCCGGGCCGCCGGAGCCGGCGCCGGCGTCGATGGCGGCCCGCGCAAGGGCGAGGATGTCCGGGTTGCCGATCGCCACGGGGCTGAGCTTGACGATGAGGGCGGTCGTGGGCAGGGCGCGGCGGGCCTGCGTGACGAGCTCGCGCAGGGCGGCGGGATCGACGCCGAACTCGACGCCGCCGTGCACGTTGGGACAACTGACGTTGAGTTCGACGGCGGCCATGGCCTCGATGTGCTCCATCTGCGCGCACACCTGGACATAGTCGTCGATGGAGAAGCCGGCGACGGAGCCGATGACGCGGCAGCCGGTCCGCTGCTGGAAGTCGGCGATCTTGGGGGCAGTGTGCTCGACGAAGCGATCGACGCCGACGTTGGCGAGGCCGATGGCGTTGAGCATGCCGGCGCGGGCCGGGAGGATGCGCCAGGTCGGGTTGCCCTCGCGCGGATGGCGGGTGATGGACTTGGTGACGATGGCGCCGACATGGCGGAGATCGACGGGGCCTTCGAGTTCGTCGAGGTATCCGGCGGTTCCGGCGGCGAGCAGGACCGGGCTCTGGAGCGTCAGCCCGGCCAGATTCGCGCTGAGGTCGGCCATCGGGGCAAGTTATACGCCGATCGCACTCGCAGCGCGGGGTTTTACTGCCCGGTTGCGGTTTCCAGCCAGCGGAGGAGGCGGCCGGTGGATGTGACGCCGACGTGGCGGGCGATCTCCTGGCCGTCGCGGAGGAGGATGATCGTGGGGATGGGGCCGATGCCGAGGCGCTGAGCGTCGGCCTGCGCCTGGGGGCCGGGGGCGGTGAGATCGAGGATGACGGGTGTGGCGTTGGCGGCGGCCCAGGCCTCGACGGCGTCGTCGGCAAGTGCGCCGCGCTTCAGGGACTGGCAGGGGCCGCACCAGTCGGCGGTGGCGAGCACCATGACGATGCGGCCGCTGCCAGACGCGGCGGCCTCGGCCTCGGCAAGTGAGAGGGCGGGATCGAACATGGCCGGCGTGGGCGCGGGGCCGCCGGCGCCGGCCCGGATCAGCACGAGGGCGCCGATGAGGGCGGCGAAGAAGGCGATAGAACCGATTGCTCGTGGGCGCATGGGAGTCTCCGTCGGCAGAACAGGCGAGGCAGGCGCCGCATTCCGGCGCGGGGCGATCACCATTCGGCGAGGTCGCCGGTGAGGGGCTCGGCGAGGTCGGCGAGGGTGACGACGCCGATGGGGCGGGTGGCGCTGTAGACGACGCCGAGACCGACGCCAGCGCGGGCGATGCGCGCGGCGGCCTCGTAGAG
>CAYMJK010000089.1:0-2861 GCA_964390535.1 uncultured Phycisphaeraceae bacterium
CCGGCCTTCCCCCCCCGGTGGGGCGCCCCTGCTCAGCGCCTGGTGGGGCAGGCTTGCAGCCTGCCGACAGCGCCGCCCCGCCAGGCGCCCCGCGCTTGGCCCCCGCCCCGATTTCGTTAGCATGCGGCCACGACCACACAGGAGCCCCGCCGATGATCCCCCTCGGCGCCCTCTGTGTCTCTGTGGTGAAAACGAATCCACCAGGGCTTCGACCACCCCTTGGTGCTCCCTCCGCGAACTCTGCGTCCCGCCTTACGCCGCGTCCATCAACCGGTTGATCATCGCGTTCACGAACGCAAAGCGCGACCCGCTGAAGGCCCCGCTCGTCCGCTCCGCTGCGGCAGCCCGCGCCTTCTCCACATCGTGCGCGATGGCCCGCAGCCGCTCCGGCGCCGCCGCCTGCCACTGCTCCAGGATCACCTGCGCCATCTCCAGTTCGTGCTGGTCGAGCCACATCGCATGGCAGCTCTCGCACCGGTCCACGATCACCTGCGTGTCACCCGCGTAGTTGATCGTCGTCATCGGCTCGTCGCACACCGGGCACGACAGCAGGTGCTGTGAGGCGTGGTTGGGAATCCCCCGCCGCGGCTCGTGATCGCGCACGAGGCTCTGCCAGTCCGCGCCGAACACCTCCTCGCGCTTGCGCACGACATGCGCCAGCGCCTCCGCCGCCAGCAGCTCACCCCCGCAGTCGGGGCACATCTGGATCAGGGCGCCTTCGTATTCCACGGGCTCGAGCTGAGTGTCGTCGATCGGGCAGCGCATGGGATGACCTCCGTTTCCGGCCACATCGGCCGGAGACGGCGAGCGGTTGAGCAAAGACCGAGAAAAGACGGCCCTGGCGCAAACCGTGCGCGGTGGCTACTTGCGGAGTTCGATGTCCTGCGAGGACCCCGTCCCGCCCGGCGCCTCGTCGGCCCCGAGCGAGCGGAGCAGAAAGCCCGTCTCCGTCCGCTCGTACTCGACGCGGTTCCCGTAGGGGTCCTCGAAGTCCGACTCCCGCTGGACGTACGGCCCGCGCCACTTCGCGGCGTCCCCTTCCAGGATGGCGTCCTCCGAAAGCAGGACGTCCAGCCCCTCGTCGCTGGTCGGGTAGCGGCCCATGTCGATCTGGAAGATCTCGACCGCCTGCGCCATCGGGTATAGATCAGCCTTGGTCACCAGCGTCTTCGGCCGCAGCGTGAACGTGCCACCCGCGCCGCCCCGACCCCCACCACCCCCGCCGGTCGTGGAGTCCTCGCAAGCGCCGAGCGCCAGCCCTGCCGCGGCAGCCGCGGCAATCGCGATCTGGCGTGTCATGCCTGTCATGGGCGGATCCTCCTCGGCGGTATGGTAGTGGGCGCCCGGCCCGTCGAGCGGCGGGGCCCCTCAACCGAAAGGAGCGGCGATGCGGCGGCGAGAGGCGATTGCGCTGGTGCTGGTGGCGATGGCAGCCGGATTCGCGGCCGGAAGGCTCTCCCTGCCGCAGCTCGCGACGGCGGCGGGCGGCGAGGCCGGAGGCGGCGGCGCGGAGCGGACGATGGTCGGCTTCCAACTCGTCCCGGCCAGCGGCCCGCGCCAGCGCGACCTGCTCATCCGCGGCTGGGACACCGGCGACATCGACTACATCGACGTCAGCCGCCAGGGCCGCGACGAGGACCCGGTCCGCTACCTCTGGACCGACTCCCACTGGCGGTTCGTCTCCCAGTACCCACCGGAGCGGTGAGCCATTCCTATCCGTCGCTAGAATCGCCCGATGCAGGCAGGGCGATATGAGGTCATCGTGATCGGCGGGGGGCACGCAGGGCTGGAGGCGGCGTGGGGGGCTGCCAATGCGCTTGGGGCGCCCGGGAGCGTTGCGCTGGTGACGCTGGACGCCGCGAAGATCGGGGTCATGAGTTGCAACCCGGCGATCGGCGGCCTCGCCAAGGGGCAACTCGTGCGCGAGGTGGACGCCCTCGGCGGCATGATGGGGCTGATCGCAGACGCGACGGGCATCCAGTTCCGCGTGCTGAACACGAGCAAGGGGGCGGCGGTGCACGGGCCGCGGTGTCAGAGCGACAAGCTGCTGTACGCCGCGCAGGCGCGGAAGCTGATCTCGTCGCGACCGGAGATCGAGATCATCGAGGGGGCGGTCGAGCGGATCTTCACGGACGGCGGGGCAGTGACCGGCGTGGGTGTGCGCGCGCGGGGGGGCGAACTGCGGCTGGAGGCGCCGGCGGTCGTGCTGACGACGGGCACGTTCATGCGCGGGTTGATGCACACGGGCGAAGCGCGCGAGGCGGGTGGCCGGCGCGGCGAGCAGGCGGCGAGCGCGATCTCGGCGGAGCTGGTGCGGCTGGGCTTCGAGCTCGGGCGGCTGAAGACGGGGACGCCGCCGCGGCTGCTGCGCGGGTCGATCGACTGGGAGTCGCTGGAGGCTCAGTGGGGCGACACCTCGCCGCAGCCGTTCAGCGATCTGACGGGGACTGGCGCGGCGGAGGCGGCCGGGCTGGGTAGGCAGTTTCCGGCGATCGAGCAGGTGGAGTGCCGGCAGACGCAGACGACGGGGGCAATTCACGACCTCATCCGCGCGAACCTGCACCGGGCGCCCATGTTCAGCGGGCAGATCGAGTCGGCGGGGCCGCGGTACTGCCCGTCGATCGAGGACAAGGTGGTGCGGTTCGCCGAGAAGTCGCGGCACCAGTTGTTCCTCGAGCCGGAGGGCCGCCACACCCGCGAGGTGTACGTCAACGGCGTCTCGACCAGCCTGCCGCGCGACGTGCAGGACGCGATCTTTCGCGCGATTCCCGGCCTTGAGCGGGCCGAGATCATGCGCTACGGCTATGCGGTCGAATACGACTTCTGCCCGCCCGAGCAGTTGCGGCCGACGCTCGAAACGA
>CAYMJK010000090.1:0-2883 GCA_964390535.1 uncultured Phycisphaeraceae bacterium
CGACAACGACCGGGGGCTCGTCGGGCCCCAGTTCGTGGGCCGGCGGGACGCCCAAGGGCGGTACTGGATCTCGCACCCGCAGAGCGGCGACGAGGTAGTCGTCTTCGACCCCCGGGGCCGCTACGTCCGCACATTCGGCCGCAGGGGTGAGGGGCCGGGTGAGTTCCAGCGCATCCGCCAGATGGCTTTGGGTGGCGACGATGTCTATCTGTTCGACGCGCGACTTGCGCGGGCAACCGTGGTGTCACCTGAGTTCAAAGTAGAGCGCATGTTCAAGGTCTCGGGTGATCCGCTGAACGTCGAAGTGCTCGCTCCGAATCAACTCGTGATGAACACAAGTGTTCCAACGAGGGAGAAAGCGGGTCTCCTGCTCCACGTTCTGAACGGCGAAGGCGAAATCGAACGTTCCTTCGATGAGGTGGAAGGCGCTTTTCGTCTCGACTACGGATTGGCCGGTCGGCGCGAAATGGGTGTCGCGCGTGAAGGGGACGAATTCTGGGTAGCGCCTGCGACCGAATACGTGATCCAGAAGTGGCACATCAACGGCACCAGGCTCTCTTCGCATCGTCGTGTCATCGAATGGTTCCAGCCGCACAAGCTCGAGGTTGTGCCGCACCCGACAACACCTCCAGTGCCGGTGATCTGGGGTGTCGAGGAGGACAGCACTGGACTTCTCACGGTGATCGCCTCGAGGGCTGATGCCCAATGGCATGAGGCGGTCGAACCGGATGAAACCTGGATCGGTGGATACAAGTGGACCGATGACTGGGATCGGTTCCTCGACACCGTTATCGAAGTGATCGATCCGGCCAGGAACGAGGTTCTCGCGTCCCGGCGAGTAGATGAGTTCTACTGGCTCGGGCTCGGCGATGGACACTATGCATCGTACAAGGACAATGCCGCCGGAACGCCACAGATACACGTGTGGCGGGTTCAGTTCACTCGAACGAGGAGGTAGCTCAGGAGCGGGACCGCTTCGCCAGGTGTGCCAGGGGAAGCGCCAGCGCGCCGCCCTCGCTAGAATGGGGCGTCGCCGCGAGCGCGCGGCGGTCTCCGAGCGACAATCCCTGGAGGACGCGTGCCCGACAACAAGACCCACGAAGCGCCACCCGCGGCGCTCACCGACACCGTACGCGAGCGGCTGTTCAAGGCTCGCACCCTCATCCTGGCCGGCGAGATCAACCATGACCTCGCCTCCCACGTCATCGCCCAACTGATCGCCCTCGCCGCCGAGTCCGAAGACGTCATCACGATGTTCATCAACTCGCCCGGCGGCCACGTCGAGTCCGGCGACACCATCCACGACGTCGTCCGCTTCATCACTCCGCCCGTCCGCATGATCGGCAGCGGCTGGGTTGCCAGTGCTGCCGCGCTCGTGTTCATCGCCGCCCCGCTCGAAAACCGCTTCTGCCTGCCCAACACCCGCTTCCTCCTGCACCAGCCCTGGGGCGGCGCCGGCGGCAGCGCGTCCGACATCGAGATCGAGGCCCGCGAGATCATCCGCATGCGCGAACGCATCAACCGCCTGTTCGCCCGCGAAACCGGCCAGACACTCGAGCAGATCGAGAACGACACCCGCCGCAACTTCTGGCTCCACGCCGAGGCCGCGAAGGAGTACGGTCTGGTAGGCCGGATCATCGAAAAAGCGTCCGAGATCTGAGCAACCTGAAGCGCGAGAAGCGGCCGGGGTGGAAGCGGGAGAGATGAGACGGGGGAGATGAATCGGGGGAGGTGAATCGGGGGAGGTGAGGCGGTACATGCGGGACTGCGGGAGACGCCGCCCGCCGTCCCGAAGTTCCCGCAGTACCTCCCCCGCAGTATCTCCCCCGCAGCACCTCTCCCGCCGCACCTCCCCCGCATCACCGTCGTCCCGCCGTTCGTCCCATTGCTCTTTCCCCTACGCATTGCCAATATGTATTTCCCGCATATGTAGTTCACCACGGACGGCAGGAGGGGGGACCGCCGAGATGCTCACGCCGTTGTCCTATACGATCCTGCTCGCGCTCGCGGACGAGGCCCGCCACGGGTACGGCATCATCAAGGAGATCGAGGCGCGCGCGGGGGGTGCGGCGGCGCCGACGACGGGGGCGCTGTACCTGGCGTTGCAGCGGCTGGAGGGCGAAAGGCTGATCGAGGAGGCGCCGCGGACGCGAGCGCATGCGAAGTCGGACGCACGGCGGCGGTACTACCGGCTGACGGCGGCGGGGCGGCGGGCGGCGCAGGCGGAGACGCGGCGTTTGGCGGTGCTGCTGGGAGGGGCGGTGGACAAGAGGCTGGTCCCGGGAACGGTGCTGGACCTGGGCGGCGCCGGGGGAGCGCGTGGCGGAGCGCGAGCGGGCGGCCGGGGGGCCGGGAGCGCTCTTCAGGCTGGCGCTGGGGACGTGGCCGGCGGCGGCGCGGTCACGGTTGCGGGAGGAGGCGGAGGCGGTGTTCGCGGACAGGCTCGCTGCGGTGCGTGCCGGGTCTGCAGGTCGGGTGGTGTTCGTGATCCGGGAGACGGCGGGTGCGATCGCGGCGGGGGTCGGGCTCCGTGCCGATGCCCGCCGCAGCGCAATGACTCGAACGAACGGGAAGGCAGCTCTCATGGACGCGATGGTGCAGGACCTCCGGTTCGCGCTGCGATCGCTGCGGCGGAATCCGGTGTTCGCGCTTCTCGTGGTGCTGGTGCTGGCACTGGGAATCGGCGCGAACACGGCCATCTTCTCGGTCGTGAACGCGGTACTGCTCAGGCCGCTGCCGGCGACGGCGCCGGACCGGCTCGTGACGATCCGCGAATCGAACCCAGAGTTCGATTGGACGGCGCAGGTGGCGGCGCCCGCGAACATGTTCGACTGGCGGGAGCGCGTCTCGGCGTTCGCCGATGTCGCCGGCCACGCTGGCGAT
>CAYMJK010000091.1:0-2945 GCA_964390535.1 uncultured Phycisphaeraceae bacterium
GACAGCCCCACCGCCTCCGCCACCTGCGACCAGAGCGCCCCCGCCTCCATCGCCGCGCTGCCGCCGAACGCCCGCAGCAGCGGCTCGTGCACGATCCGCGCCCGCTCGCCATCGCGGATGCACGCCAGCAGCGCCTCGTGCAGCGGCGCCACCTCCATGCGGCGCAGCTCGCGCAGCGAGATCCATCGTTCCTCCGTAAGCGCGCGTACCGTCGCGATCAGCAGTTCGGCAATCGCCACATCCGCCGCGGGGCACTCCTGCACATCCACCACGCGGATCTCGATGGAGCCGCGGTCGAACCGCGCGATGGCGCCGCGCGCATTGGCCCACTCGAACCGAAGGATGCCCTCCGGGTCCAGCGGCGCAAGCTGGGCGTACAGCGGCGCCAGCAGATCCTGCTCGTAGGCGCTGCGTGTGAACACCCGCTCGGGGATCACCCGCCCCGCCATCAGCGGCACGCGTTGCGAGTTCTTCCGGTACACCTCCAGCCGGGCGTCGGCCAGCCCGGTCAGGCGGCCATCGACCACGGGCGAGCTCGCCGCGATCGCCGGGACCAGCGGCAGGACGGCGCGGATCGCCGCGTGCAGGCGGCCGAACTGGTCATCATCGGCGAAGGGCAGGTTGATGTGCGCGCTCTGCAGGTTCGCCCACCCGTGCCCGCGGCAACTGAAGATCCGGTTGAAGGCCTCGTAGACGGCGTTGTACTCGTGCGGCCACAGGCGCAGCTCGCGGTCGGGATCCATCCACGGGTGCATCGCCGTCGGCAGCAGCCTGGCGCCGTGCGGCGCCAGGATGTCGTTGATCTGCCCCACGTGGCGTCCGAAGCGCTCCGCCAGCCCGGCGAGCGAGGGCGCCGGCTCGAGCGTCTTCAACTCGATCACGTGCAGGGCAAGCTCGTTGGACCACCCGACGACGCCGCCGGGCCCCTCGGGCTCGGCATCCGACGTGTATGCGCCGCTGACCGCCTTGAGCGCCTCGTCGGCGATCGGGCGGACATCGAGCGTCTCGCGATCGACGATCATGTACTCGAGTTCGAGGCCCACCCCCTCGAACAGCCCGAGCGGGTATGACCAGGCCCCGGCCTCAGGCGCAGCCCCACTCACCGCGACCGTTCCTCGAGCCGCGTCAGAAAGTGCCGCATGATCCGCTCATACAGCACCGGGCCGAGCACGCGGTCCTCCACGCCCGAATCGATGTTCGGATTATCGTTGATCTCGATCACCTTCGGCCGCCCGCCGATGACTTTGAGGTCCACGCCATACAGTCCCGTGCCGACGAGGCGCGACGCCCGCGACGCCAGCGCAACCACGCCCCGCGGCGCCTCGGAGACGGGCATGGTATCGAACCTGCCCTCGTGCACGCCCTTCTCGTCCCGATGCACGATCTGCCAGTGGCGCCGGGCCATGTAATACCGGCAGACGAACAGCGGCTCGCCCCCGAGCACGCCGACGCGCCAGTCGAACTCGGTCGGCACGAACTCCTGCGCCAGCAGCAGATCGGATTTCTCGAAGAGGGCCTCGGTCTGCCGCGTGAACTCCTCGGCGGTGTCGATCTTGGTCACGCCGGCGGAGAAGGCGCTGTCCGGCTGCTTGATGACGCAGGGAAAGCCGATGCGCTCGGCGACGGCGCCGGCGGTGTCGCGCGAGAAGATCAGCGTCTTCGGCGTCGCGACATTGTGCCGCTCCAGCAGCTCTGCCATGAAGACCTTGTTGGTGCAGCGGAGGATCGATTCCGGATCATCGATCACCACCAGCCCCTCGGCGACCGCCCGGCGGGCGAAGCGGTACGTGTGGTGGTTCACATAGGTCGTCTCGCGGATGAACAGCGCATCGTACTCCGCCAGCGAGCCGAAGGCGTCCCTGCCGATGAACTCGACACCGATGCCGAGCGCCTCGCCCGCCTCGACGAAGCGCTTGAGCGCCTTCTCATCGGAGGGCGCCATCGCCTCCGACGCGTCGCGCAGGATGGCCAGGTCGAAGCGGGATGTCGGCTTCGCCTTCGGGGCCCGGCGGGGCCGGGCGAAGTGCGCCTGGGCCTGCTCGATCACGAAAGGGTGGTGCTCGTCGGGAATGTCCGCGGCGCCGATGACCTTCACCCCGTCCACCCGCCACCGCCCGTTGCGCACGAATGTGGCCCGCAGCAGCGGCGCCGGGAACTGGTTGAACAGGGCCAGCGACAGCCGGTCGTACTTCGCCGCCATGTTGCGCCCGAAGTAGATGCTCAGTTCGAACTTCTCCGACCGCAGCGGGTGCAGGGCCCGCTGCATCAGCTCATCGAGCTCCTGGCTCGCCAGCCGCACGATGGACGCCAGCCGCAGATCCTGCATCGTGATCACCGATGGCAGCGGCTTGTGCCCGCGGGCGGTCGCCAGCAGCGAGACGTAGTACCCCGCCGCCTGGTACCGGTATGACCGGCACAGGTTGAAGACCTTGGCCCGGGTCATCGCCGCAAACCGCGGGTCGGTCAGGTAGTCGCGGGCCGCGACCACCTCCGCCCCGGGGATGTTCAGCGGCCAGCGCTTCGGGTTGTCCACCACGAGCAGTGCGCTCACCCGGGCCCCCCGGCCTGGCCCCCACCCTGACCCCCGCCCCCCGGCTCCGCCGGCTCGATCACCAGCAGGTTGGCGTCGTAGGTCAACACGCCGAGCATTATCGCGGCCACCAGCCGCGCCACCGGCGCCTCGTACAGGGAGGTCTTGAACGGGTTGTCACGCATCGGGTCGGCCACCTGCACCCGCCGGGAGTCGGCGTCATACCCGCAGAGCACCACGAAGTGCCCGGCGGGCTCCCCCCGTACATCATCGTAATCATCGTTCGGACCCCATTCGCGCGCACAGCGGTACAGATATGTCGCGCTCAGGCCCGTCAGGATCGGCCGGCCGCGCCGGAGGAACGCCCCGATGAGCCGGGAGGAGAGGTCCCGCATCCAGATCTCCCCGCCGCGGT
>CAYMJK010000092.1:0-3713 GCA_964390535.1 uncultured Phycisphaeraceae bacterium
CCACCAGAGCGAATAGATCGGCTCGCCGAAGGCGGTGGCCCGCTGCTCGGGGCGCAGCTCGAAGGCGCCGCGGACGGAGCGATCGGCCGCGACCTCCGGCCCCGTCTCGACCGGGAGCAGGCCCCGCTCGCGCAGGCGCAGGGTGCGCTGCAGATCGCGGCCGCCCTGGGTGGCGGGCGGGGCGCTGAGGGCCAGTTCCAGGCGCTGCGCAACCGTCGCCTCGGCCGGGCCCCAGCCGCGGGCGAGGATGGTGCGCCGGCTCATGAGGGCGCCGCCGAGCGCGGGATCGGGCGCCAGGAGAATGCGGGGCGGCTCGGCCGGGGTTTCTGGATCGGCTTCGGGGTCGGCCTCCGGATCGGTCTCGGGATCTGCCGCAGGGGCGGGCGCGGTGGAACTCGTGCCCTCGCCCATGACGACGCTGTCCCACGCGCGCTGCACGCTGTGCTGCAGCAGGGCGAGCTGGATCGAGCGATCGAAGCGAGCGCTGGTGCGCCGATCGGCGCGGGCGATGGCGCCGAAGACGCCGAGCGTCGCCACGACGATGAGCGTACCGAGGAAGGAGGCGACCGCCAGTTCGAGCAGTGTGAAGCCGCGAGCGCGCATCAGCGCCCCCTTCCGGGGGGCGGCGACTGACCACCGGCATCCCCCGGCCCTTCGCCGGGGCTGGGGTCGGTCGTGCCGAGGATGCGCTCCAGCAGCGTCCCGCCCTCCATGGCGCCTTGCAGGGAGTCGGGATTGCGGAAGGTGGGGTTCATGTCGAGCATGCGCTTGAGCGAGAACTGCGGCACGCCGGCGAGCGGCTCGTAGGCGCCGCCGGATTCCTCGCTGAGCCAGACATGGACGGTGAGTTCCTCGAGCCGGCTGAGTGAGACGCCGCCGCCGGGGGCGCCCCCCTGGGCAGCGGCCTCGGCATCCGCAACGAGCGCGATGGGCGCCGAGCGGGCGCTCCAGCGGTAGCGGTGCGGGCCGTAATCCATCGGCAGGCTCTGCTGGCCGAGCGTGGCGGCGGGATCATCCAGATACATCACGACGACGCGATTGGCGACCTCGGCGGCGCCGAGCAACTGCTCGTGGCGCACCTGCGAGCCGACGGCGAAGTTAATGGCGCTGAAGACGCTGGCGGTGACCATCGCGAGCAGGGCCGTGGCGAGCATCACCTCCAGGAAGGTCATGCCGCGGCGGGCAAGTCGGCGCTCCGAGCCGACCCGGGTCGCGCGGCCGTCATCGCGCACAGTCGGCTCGGAGCGCCGACCCACCCGGGCTGGGCGGCCGGCGGTCATCAATTCTCCTGATCGATCGTCCAGATGTTGAGATCGTCGGGTGTGCCGGGCTGGCCGTCGTCGCCCTTGCTGATGAGGTCGTAGGGCATCGCGCCGGCGCCGGGGACGGTGTAGATGAAATCGCGCTTCCACCCGTCCTTCGGCGGCTTCTCGATGTATCCGGGCACGAGCGCGGTGAGCGTCGCCGGGTAGTCGTTGTTGAACGCCTTGTACTCGTTCAGGCTCTGCTGCACCGTGAGCATGGTGCTTTTGGTCACCGTGGTCCGGGCCCGGAAGAGCCGGGGGATCAGCGCGATGGAGGCCGCGGTCATCAGGATCGCCATGATGGCGATCGCCAGTGTCAGCTCCAGCATCGAAAACCCGCGCCGCCTGCGTATGCGTTTCATATCGAATCTCGCTTTGCCCCGCCACCGGCCGGGCTTCATATCACCGGGAGTCATCTCCCGTCACAGTCCGTCACAGTCCATCACCGTCTGTCACATTCACATTCCGTCAACAGTCAGCGTCAGCATCGGGATCATGATCGCCAGCACGATCGACCCGATGATGGCGAACATCATCACGATGAGGGCCGGCTCGAGCATGGCCAGCAGCCGCTGGGCCCGCGTCTCGACCTCGTCGGCCATATCCGTCGCCAGGCCGTCGAAGGCCCGCTCCATGTCCCCGCTGCGCTCGGCGGCGATCAGCAGCCGGCGCGTCGCCAGCGGCAGCGTCTTGACGCCCTCGATCAGCCGCGCCAGCACGCCCCCGGCGACCAGCTTCCGCTGCAGCGAGGCCAGCTCACGGCGCATCGTCGGGTGACTCACGACGCGATAGGCCACGCCGAGCGCGTCGGCGATCGTCACGCCGCTGCGCGTCATCGCCGCCATCACGCTGAAGAACCGGGCCGACTCCTGCGCCAGGATCAGCTCGCGCATCCCCGGCAGCCGCCGGGCGACCGACCACATCGCCCGGGCGATCCCCTTGCGCAGCAGCACGATCGCGAACAGGCCCACCAGCACGATCGTCAGCGCCAGCAGCCAGTTGCTCGAAATCGCTTCCCCGGCCACCACGAGAACCTTCGTGACCAGCGGGATGTCCGCCCCCGCCTGCTCCAGCGCCTCGCCGATCCGCGGCACGATGAACACGATCATCATCGTGGTCACCAGCAGGCAGATGGTCAGGACGATGGCGGGATAGGCCATCAGCGTCGCCGCCTTGCCGCTCACCTGCAACTGCCGCCGCGCCGTGCGGGCCAACTGCTGGCACGCCCCGCCGAGGTCACCGGTCCGCTCCGCGCCGCGGTAGACGGCGATCGTGACATGGTCGAAGGCCCGCGTTTTGGCGCATGCGTCGCTGAAGGAGGCGCCGCCGGCCACCAGCTCGCGCATCCGCAGCACCAGCGTCTTCGCCTCCGGGCGGACCGCCGAGGCGGTCACCTCCAGGGCCTCCACCAGGGGCACGCCCCGCGTGACGAGCTGGCCGAGCGTGTCGTTCAGGGTCGCCTGATCGCGCAGTCCGAGGCCCGCCGGCTTGGCCGCCCACCCCGGAATCCGCCAGGCCCGCAGCAGCAGCAGCCGGTCCCGCCCGAGCCCCGCGGCGAGGGCCCGCTCGCTCGGCGCCTGGCGGACGCCGAGGCTCCTCCCCCCCGCCGGCTTGGCCGCGAGATAGAGAAAGGATGCCGGAGAGTTGCTGACGCGGGTCATAAGGTCGGGATTCTATCGGTCTTAGGGCCCGAATCGGGCCTGTCGCGTTGATCGGGTTCGGGAGCGCCGGAACAATACTCCCGGGCCGGCCGGATGCCGGCTTCGTGCGCAATTGGAGACGCCGTTGCCGACCACCGCAGCCGGATCCGCCCCTCAGTCGCCCCGTGCCGCCGCCCCCAGCGGCGGGCCGCACGCCTCCATGCGGGCTCTGGTGAAGGCCGAGGCCGCCGAGGGCCTCGCCTTCGACGGGCAGCGCCCCGTGCCCCAGGTCGGGCCCCGGGATGTGCTCATCCGCGTTCGCAAGGCCGGGATCTGCGGCACGGACCGCCATATCTGGGAGTGGGACGACTGGGCCTCCAGTCGCATTCCGGTCGGAATTGTCACCGGGCACGAGTTCGTGGGGGTGATCGAGCGGGTCGGGGCGGCGGTGACGCGGTATCAGCCGGGGCTGCGGGTGAGCGCCGAGGGGCACATCACGCGCGGGGCCGACTACAACAGCCGCACCGGCAACGCCCACATCGCCAGCGACACCCGCATCCTCGGCGTCGATCGCGACGGGTGCTTCGCCGATTACATCGTCGTGCCGGAGGAGAACGTGTGGCCGGTGCACGACGCCATTCCGGACAAGATCGCGGCGATCCAGGATCCCCTCGGCAACGCGGTGCACACGGTGATGGCGGCGGGGGTGAGCGCGCGCAGCGTGCTGGTGAGCGGGGTCGGCATCATCGGGCTGATGGCCGTGACGGTG
>CAYMJK010000093.1:0-7619 GCA_964390535.1 uncultured Phycisphaeraceae bacterium
TTGACTCATACTGCTCGACGCTCCATCGGCGCGGCCGGATGCCCCGGACTGCCTACGTTCCCTCTGCCCCCCGAGGCCGCACACTGTACCCCGTGGCGCGGGCTCCGGCGTGCGCGGCCTCGACGGCGCCGCGCTTCGCGCGCCTGAGCAGCGAGATCTCAAGGCCGACCCCGCCCGGGGGCGCCGCCCGGCAGCACGCTGGGGCATCAACTGCATCCAGGCCTGCGCCGCAAACAAGAAAAAGGCCGGCCCCTGCGGGCCGGCCGGTGAGATCACATGTCTGGCGTCAACTCAATAGAGGAGCTGAAGCTGTGCCCGAAGCACGATCTGCGGGTCGCCGTCGGCCGGAAGGACGCCGAGCGCGGTGTTCGTACCCACGGCCGGGGGGAACAGGCCCACGGCCGTGTCGTTGGTCGGCTCCATGTAGATGCCGGCGTCGACGGTGAACTTCGTGGCATGGCCGTCGAAGTAGTGGTTGTAGCCACCGAGCAACTCGATCTGGTCGTCGATATCGGTACCGCCGCGGTCATCGACGATCACCGTCGAGCCACGAACGAAGATTTCATCCTGCTGATCGAAGCGGTAGGCGCCCTGCAGGACGACGGCGATGTCATCGGCCTCGACCGATGACCCCATCATCGTGATGTCGGTGTGAATCCAGGCGACTGAGCCGAAGGCGCTCCAGCCGTTGCTCTCCCACTGGGCGTCAACGCCGCCGATCCAAGCCTGGGCGTCCGCCGTCGGCCCGCCCGTGGAGCCGCCATCCTGGAAGTGGGCGAAGGCGCCCACGCGGATGGCCTGGTTGCCGTTGGCCTCGCTGGTGAAGTCGGCGAGGTCGGTCCAGGAGCCGTCCTTCCAGTCCACGCGGCCGGTGAAGCCCCAGTCGGCCTCCATCATCGAGTTGAAGTCGGTGTTCGCGGTCTGGATGCCGTCGGACGCCGCGACCTGCACGCGGAAGTTCTCGCCGTTGTCCCAGGTGCCCATGATGCCCTGCGAGCGGCCCTGGTTGGCCGCCTCGTTGGCGTACGAGCGATCCGCCGCCAGCTGCTTGCCGGAACTCATCGACTCTTCGTAGAAGAGGGGCAGCTTGAACTGACCGGCGCGGAGCTCCCAGCTGTCGTTCACCACATAGTCGACGAAGGCGTCCTCAAGAGCGAACGCGCCGCCATCGCGGTGGAAGCCGCCGTTGACACGGTACCGCCACTGGTCGTTCCCGCCGAACGCGCCGATCTTGGTGCGACGGTTGGAGAAGCCGTGGGTGAAGTCCTCGTCCGCAGCGCCTCCGGCGGTCGTCGCCCCGTCGCGGCTGTTGGCGGTGTAACGGATCTGAATCATACCGAACAGCGTCGGCGACAGATCCCCCTGGGCGTAGCTGGAGCGGGCGTCGACGCCCCGGGCCAGCTCCGCCTGATAGGCGCGGCTCTGGTCAATGTCGGTCTGGGCAAGCGCCGCATGCCCCAGCCCGAGAGTCGCGCCAGCGATCACGGCAATTGCTTTCGTTCCACTCATCTTCGGAGACTCCTTGGTTTGGAACCCGACGCGCGCCGGTCCGGCGCCCCTGCTGTTCCCTGTCCGCCGCACGCGATCCGAATCCCCGGAGCGCCTTTGGACCAGTGTGTGTGCGTGTGTTTGTACGTCTGACCGGTGAACTCGATGCCGTCGCGCATCCGCCTCCAGCTCCGCTGGAAACCTCGACGCGCGTTGTTCCGTGTCCTCGCGTCCGTCAAAATCCCTACTTCGCCTGGTCCGCGGCCCGGATGGCCTCCAGAGTTGTTCGGACCCGCCCCGACTGATCACTTCAACGAAACAAGGGGGCGACTATATCCCTGAGCTTAGCGGCCGCCAACTCCGGCCTGAGCGTTTTTTCGGCCGGCCGCGCTGCGCAGCCACACTTTTGTCGCAATCCGACAAGAAACAATGAAGTTCGCCCCCGCCCAGACCGAGTGGGCCGCCGCCCGCGATAATCCCATGACCCATCGGCAATTTCTGCGCCCTGTGCCGCCGACCAACCCCTGCCCGAAGCGCAAGTCTTTGTTGAACAATGACATGGGAACGAAGCAGCACATCCTCGTCGTCGAAGATGAACAGGACATCGCCGAGCTCATCGCCATGAATCTCCGCTCCGCGGCGTATGAAGTGACCACCTCCGGTGACGGACGATCCGGTCTGGCCAAGGCCAGCTCCCTCCGGCCCGACCTCCTGATTCTTGATCTAATGTTGCCGAATCTTTCCGGATCCGAGGTCGCCCGGCGGCTGCGGGCGGCGCCGGCGACCGCGTCGATCCCGATCATCATGCTAACGGCACGGGCCGGCGAGGGGGACCAGGTCGCCGGCCTCGCCCTCGGCGCCGACGACTACATCACCAAGCCCTTCTCAATGAAGGTCCTGCTGGCACGGGTGCAGGCCCTCCTCCGCCGGGCCGCCGACGCCCCGAAGCCTGCCGAGCGCCTCACCCTGGGCCCGATCGAAGTGGACACCGGGGCCCACGAGGCGCGGGTCGGCGGCGAGACGGCCGGGCTCACGCTCATGGAGTTCCGGCTCCTGACAGCCCTGCTCATGGCCGACGGGCGCGTCCTGTCGCGCGCCGACCTGATGCGCCGGGCGATGGGGCCGGGCGTGCTGGTCACCGAGCGAACGATCGATGTCCACATCACGGCCCTCCGCCGAAAGCTGGGCGCCGCCGGCTCGCTCATCCGGACGGTGCGCGGGGTCGGCTACCGGGCATCGGAGGCGGCCGAGGCGAGGGGCGCGAGGGACTAAACTCCGGCCACCATGCCCGCCGAAACCATGCAACTCGAGTCCCGGGAGCGTCTCCTGCTCATCCTCGCCGCGGTCGGCGGGGCGATCAGCGCGATCCTGGCTTTCACGCCCGCGGCGCCGGCGATCCCGCTGCCGCTGGCGGGGTCCGCCGGCTGCATCTGGCTGGCGCGCCGGGCCCGCAGGGGCGCCGAGCGGGAGGCCCTCGGCGCCACCATGGCGCCGATCGCGGCAAGCCTTGGCCGATCCGCGGACGCCCCCCCCGACGAGATCGCGGCTGCCGCGGCAGGGGCAGCGCGGGAGCGGGAGGAGGCCGGGGCCCGGGCCCGCGAGTCGCTGCGCCTGCTGGAGGCTCTCGACGACCCCCTGGTGATGACCGACCGCGCAGGCGTGGTGCGCTGGGCCAACGAGGCGGCCCGGCGGCTGATCGGGACGCCGCCCGATGCGACGACCGGAAGGCCGATTGACGAACTGTTCACGCAACCGGATCTGCTGGGCATGCACGCGCGCGCGGTGAAGGGCAATCACGTGCGCAGCCGCATCTCGATGCAGGGCTCGGCGGGAGCGCGGGCCCTGGAGGTTTCGGCCAGTCCGCTCGGCGCCGGCGCCGGCGAGGAGACGGATGGTGGCGGGGCGCTTCTGGCGCTGCGCGACATCACCGACCTGACCAGCGCGGTGCATGTGCGCACCGATTTCGTCGCCAACGCCTCGCACGAGCTGCGGACGCCGGTGGCCGCGGTCCGCGGCGCGGTGGACACGCTGCACGCCGGCGCCGATGACGACCCGGCGATGCGGGCGCGGCTGCTGGACATGATCGCCAACCATGTTGCGCGGCTGGAGGATCTGATCCGCGATCTGCTGGACCTCTCGCGGCTGGAGGCGATGGAGGGCGCCGCCCGCATCGGCCCGGCGCCGGCGTCGGAAATCGTGCGGCTGCTCGAGCCGGCGTTCGAGGAGCTGTGCGCCCGGCGCGAGGTGACGCTGCAGTTCGAGATGGACGAGTCGCTGGAACAGATGCGCACCGACCGGAATCTGCTCACGCTCATCCTCCGCAACCTGATCGAAAACGCGATCAAGTTCAGCAAGCCGGGCCAGGGGGTGCGCATCACCGGCGCCGGCGCCGCCATCCAGCGCGACAACGCGCCAGCCCTGGCGGGGGCGCGCTTCGAGGTGATCGATTCGGGTGTTGGCATCCCGCTGAACCAGCAGCAGCGGATCTTCGAGCGGTTCTACCAGGTGGATGAGGCTCGTACCGGATCGACCGACTCGGGGGGTGAGACGCGCGGGACCGGGCTCGGACTGGCGATCGTGAAGCACGCGGTGCGAACGCTGGGGGGAACGATCCGGGTGCGGTCCGTCTGGCAGCAGGGGACGACGATGACGGTCGAGTTGCCGGGGGCCCTGCCAGCAGGCGCAGCGCGAACAGAGCCGGCGCCGCAGAGCGCCGCGGCGGGGTGAGAGGCCTTGGCGCGCATCGGACCTGAACCGATTGCGCCTGCAACGAAGGGGAGTGAAATGCTGAGCAATTGCGTCTTGAATCTGATCGCCTGCGCGGGCACATGCCTGCTGGCGGCATCCGCCGGGGCTCAGCCCCTGGGCGTCGACCTGGTGATTAATGGCGACGCCGAATCAGGCACGATCGCAGGGTGGGTCGACGGGGGGATCGAGGCGAAACCGTCGGCCGGCGCCGGCACGACCGGCCTGCCCGCGGGCGTAAGCATCGGGGAGTTCTCGTTCACCGGGGGTCTCGGGGCGCTGGCACAGACGCTGTCGCAGCAGATCGATGTGTCCGGGCGCGCTGTCGCGATCGACGCCGGCGAGATCACCTCCACCTTCGCCGTGCTGCTGCAGTCGCGCGCAGGGGTGGGCCACCGGGACACCGCCGCAGCACGTCTCGAGTTTCGCAGCAGCGCCGGCGATGTGATCGGCTCGGTCGCGTTCGAGGACGCCAGCGGCGAGGCCGACTGGGAGCCGTTCGCGGACGAGCGCATCGTCCCGGCAGGGACGCGCTCGGTATGGATCGAGCTGCATACAGCGCGCCCCTCCGGGACCGGCGAGTCCTCCGACGGCTTCTTCGACAACGTGTCGCTGATCCTGAGCTCGGGTTGCTACGCCGACTGCGACGGCAGCGGGACGCTTGATTTCTTCGACTTCCTGTGCTTCCAGAACGCCTTCGCGGCCGGCGAGCCATATGCGGATTGCGACGGCAGCGGGGCCCGGGACTTCTTCGACTTCCTCTGCTTCCAGAACGCCTTCGCGGCGGGATGCCCATAGCCCGCCGATGGCGACGCAATGAAAAAGGGCCGCCCCCGCGGGCGGCCCTACCTCATTCAGATGGGTGATTCAGACCGCGACGCTCAGCGCTGGCGGACGTAGGGGGACTCCAGCGCCTTCGTGATGCGGGCCCGGGAGTCTTCGAGGTGGGCGCGGGTGTAGGGCTCGAGGCGGTCGGGCGCCCGCAGGGCCCGGTCGATCTCGCCGCTGAGCTGGCGCAGTTGCATCGACACCAGGCTGCTCAGGGCGTTGCTGGAGGCGCTACTCCAGCCATAGTCGCCGTTCTCGATATCGATGAGCCGGTCCAGATGCTCGCGCTGCACGCTGCGCCGCAGGCTGGAAACCAGCGGCCGGGCCGAGTCGTCCCCGCCGTTGCGCTGGACCAGCTCGCTCCACGTCGCGTCGTAGACGGTCTCGAGCAGTTCGGGCATCGTCAGCGGCTCGACGCCGGGCGCGGCCCGATACTCGTTGTCATAGATGCGCTGCAGGGTGGTGGGATTGAGCAGCATGGTCATCACGGCGGCCTGGAAGCCCATGATGCGGTCGTGGACGCGCCACGCGGGATCGTCCATCGCCGAGCCGTCGTCGTACCACTTCTCCACCGTCATGTGCTTGAGCAGCTCGGGCGTCAGGCCGAAGGCGTCGTCGTAGAAGGTGTTGGCGATGACGAACTCCAGCGCCTCGCGCTGCTTCGCGGCATCCACCGGCGTCACCGGCTCGCGGTCGCCGGGGTCGCCCTTCTTGTCGCGGACGACGTGCACGCCGCCGACCCAGTTGGCCATCATGCTGACCATGCGGATCTGCTGGCTCAGCGTGATCTCGTAGCCGCGGCGGGCCTTCGACCAGGGGTCGCCCTCTTCCACGAACTTCTCCAGCACGTGCTCGCGATTCTGGCGCGCCAGCGTCATCGTGCTGTGGGCGTAGCTGAGCGGCTCGGCCGCGAAGTCGTAGCGCCGGGCCAGCGGGTCCGGACCGATCGTGTCCTCATCGGTGGCGTACTGCAGCTCCGGATCGCTGCACCGGGCGAGGATCTCCTCGAGCTTCTTGTCCTCGGTGGTGTACCCGTACTCGATGGCCCACATGTCGTACGGGCCGATGCCGATCATGCCGTAGTCGCCCTGGAAGCCCTCTTCCTCGGGGTTGATGTTGGTCGGCAGATAGTCCATGACGCTGGTGGCCATGGGCTTCTTGCCCTTGAACTCCTCGCTGTTGATCTGCGCGAGGCTGTAGGCGCTGGAGGCCTTGAAGTTGTGGCGCAGGCCCAGCGTGTGTCCCACCTCGTGGGCGATCAGGTCGGCCAGCAGGGGGCCGACGAAGTCCTCGGGCATGCCGTCGATGGTCTGGACATCGTCGGCGCCTTCGCCCTCCCCTTCGCCATCATCGCCGAAGCGGCCCATGTCCATCTGCATGCGGGCGAAGGCCATCTCGAAGGCCTTGCCCTCGGCAGCCTGGCACATGCCCTGGGGCAGGCTGAGGCGCGAGAGGTTGCCGTGCTCGTCGCGCAGTTCGTCGCGCACGGCCGGGTCGGCCATGGCGATCGGATGGCCGCCGTAGGGCAGCACGCCGCGCTGCTCCCGCTGCTCGAGCAGATACTCGCGCTGCGCCGGGTCGGCGAGGCGGATGCGCGGATCCCACTGCGGCTTGTCGGCGAGCCACGCCAGCGTTTCCGGCGTGAAGCTCTCCATCGCGAAGCTGGGCAGAACGTTCTCGAACTCGTACTCCCAGGCGCGGATCCATCCATCGGAGACGACGACATCGGCATCCAGGATCTCGCCGGTGCGCGGGTGCGCCCGGCTCGGGCCGATGGCCAGGCCCACCTCGTTGGTGACCCAGCGGATGAAGTTGTACCGGACATCCTCCGGATCGAGGTCCATGAACGCGCCGGTGACCTTGTCCTGCTGGCGGACCTCGATGGCGTTGATGAACCCGACCTTCTCGAAGGCGTCGTTCCAGTACTCGAGCCCCTCGCGGACCCAGCGCCGGTAGGCGACGGGGACGGTGTGGTCGATGTAGAAGACGATGGGTTCCTTGGGGGGGCTCATCCTCAGCTTCGGGTCGCGCTTCTCGATGTGCCAGCGATTGATATATCGCGTCGGAACCTCGTCGCGGCCGACCTCGCCGAGGTCGCGGAAACTCGTGACGAAGAAGCCGACGCGGCTGTCAGCCTCGCGCGGCTTGAAGCCGGCGCTGCCGCGCAGCTTGCTCATCGAGTAGTGCAGCGTCTTGAAGACGCCCCCCGCCATCGGCGCCTTGAACGCGATCTCGGTGTTGTCGGGGAAGGTCTTCGCCTTGGCTACCGTCGCCAGCCGGGCGTTCAGGCCCGTGGCGCTCCACCCGAAGAACGTCTGGGCGTGGTCCACCAGCAGATCGTCCATGTCGATCACCGGCTGCCCGCCGGGGCCCATGCAGACGATCGGAATGTCGAGGATCACGCGGTCGGTGTAGCTCTTCTGCACCGCGTCCTTGTTCTCCTGGCCGCCGGTGCTCTGGTATTCGACATTCGGCTGGATCAACGCGAGCCGCTTGTCGAAGCGCTCCCAGCGCACGAGCATGTCCCGCCCCTGCAGGCCGGCGAACATCTCGCCGGT
>CAYMJK010000094.1:0-6759 GCA_964390535.1 uncultured Phycisphaeraceae bacterium
GTTGATGACGTTGAAGATGTGGAGCTGATCCGATGCCTCCGTACAAAATTCCAAAGCGCGTGAAGTTCCGCAAGGAGTTCCGCCGCGCCCGCGACCGCAAGGCGACGAAGGGCAACTACGTGGCCTACGGCAACTTCGGCCTGCAGGCGCTGGAGGGCTGCTGGCTCAAGAGCAACTGCATCGAGGCCGGCCGCGTCGCCGCCAGCCATTTCCTCAAGCGCGAGGGCAAGCTGTTCATCCGCGTCTTCCCGGACAAGCCGGTGAGCAAGAAGCCGCTGGAGACGCGCATGGGCAAGGGCAAGGCGGATGTGGACTACTGGGCCGCCCGCGTGAAGCCGGGCACGATGCTGTTCGAGCTGACCGGCGTGCCCGAGCCGATCGCCAAGCAGGCGCTGGCGCGGGTGGCGATGAAGATGCCCGTCCGGTGCCGGTTCGTGACCCGCCGGGTGACGGTGTGAGGAGGGCGCGATGACCGGAGCCGAAGTCCGCAAGCTGTCTGACGAGGAACTCGCCAAGTGGGTCCGCGATCTGCGCAGCGACATGTACAGCCTGCGCGTGCAGCAGGTGACCGAGAAGATCGAGGACAATTCGCGGTTCGGCAAGAACCGCCGCAACCTCGCCCGCCTGCTCACAGAGCAGTCGGCGCGCCGCCGCCGGCAGGAGACCCAGGACCGATGACACAGGCGTCGACAGGACAGACAGAGCAAGCTGATGACATGGGTGACATGCGGGGCGCCCGCGTCGGGGTGGTCGAGTCCGACAAGCGCGACAAGACGCGCAAGGTCGTGCTCCGCTACCGGGCCAAGCACCCGAAGTACGGCAAGTACGTGCAGCGCCGGACGACGCTGCAGGTGCACGATGAATCCAACGAGTCGCGCCTCGGAGACATCGTCGAGGTCGTCCAGTGCCGCCCTATGAGCAAGACCAAGTCGTGGCGCCTGGTCCGTGTGGTCGAGCGACGTTCGACCGAGCAGGTCTGACGAGGAGCCCAAGCGTGTTGCAACAGGAATCCAGGTGCGAAGTCGCGGACAACTCGGGCGCCAAGATCGCCTATGTCATCCGCGTGTACGGCGGCTCGACCGCGTCCGGCCGCTTCACGCGCCGCACCGCGGGCGTGGGCGACCGCGTCCTCGTCAGCGTCAAGAAGGCGCTCCCCGGCGCTGATGTCAAGCCCGGCGACAAGCACAAGGCCGTCATCGTGCGCACCGCCCGAAACGTCCGGCGCCGCGACGGGAGCTATGTCAAGTTCGACTCCAGCGCCGTGGTGCTCATCAACGACGATGGCAACCCCCGCGGCACCCGCATCTTCGG
This sequence comes from uncultured Phycisphaeraceae bacterium, assembly GCA_964390535.1. Lineage (GTDB taxonomy): Bacteria > Planctomycetota > Phycisphaerae > Phycisphaerales > UBA1924 > CAYMJK01. Next base: position 1,312 of record CAYMJK010000094.1, read on the forward strand.
GCCGGTCGCCCGCGAGCTGCGCGAGAAGAACTACATGAAGATCGTGTCTCTTGCACCGGAGGTCGTCTGATGCCGAGCCATGTGCGCAAGGGTGACGAGGTGATCATCACCGCCGGCGCCGGCCGCGGCCGCACCGGCGAGGTCATGCGCGTCGACCCGAAGACCGAGCGCGTCTGGGTCAAGGGTCTGAACCTGCGGACCCGCCACCTCAAGCCCACCCGCGTCAACCCGCAGGGCGGCGTCATCCGCAAGGAAGCGCCGATTCACGTCAGCAACGTCAGCCCCGTGGTCGACGGCAAGCCCACCCGCGTCCGCTTCCAGATCAAGGGCGACGGCAGCAAGCTCCGCGTCGCCGTCCGGACCGGCAAGACGCTGGGAACCGTCCGCGCCGCCAGAAAGTGATGAGTACAGATGGCCAAGGGTAAATCAACAAAAATCGACGCCGCCGCGGCAGAAGAGGCCAGCAAGCCCGCCGCCGGGCCCCCGCGCCTCCGGACGATCTTCGAGGACGAGGTTCGCCCCAAGGTGGCCGAGGCCTTCGGCGTGCGCAATCCGATGGCGATGCCGCGCCTCGAGAAGATCGTCGTCAACATCAACATGGGCCGCCACATCGAGGGCACAAAGATCCCCGCGAACGTCCGTCAGGCCGTGCTGGACAGCCTGAGCACGATCAGCGGGCAGAAGCCGGTGGTGATCAAGGCGAAGAAGTCGGTTTCGAACTTCAAGGTCAGAGAGGGCATGGAGACCGCCGCCATGGTGACGCTCCGCCGCGAGCGCATGTGGCACTTCCTCGACCGGCTCATCAACTTGGCGACGCCCCGCATCAAGGACTTCCGCGGCCTCCCCGACAAGAGCTTCGACAAGGCCGGCAACTACTCCCTCGGCCTCACCGAGCAGGGCGTCTTCCCGGAAATCAACATGGCCGAGGTCCAGTTCACCCACGGCATGCACATCAATCTCGTCTTCAGCAACTCCGATCCGGCCCGCAGCCGCTTCGTGCTGGAGCAACTCGGCATGCCCCTCCGCCGGCCCGAGGACAACTAGCAGAGGAATCGAGAAAGAGCCAATGACGACGAAAGCGCAGATGGTCAAGTCCAGCCGCAAGCCCAAGTACAGCACGAGAACCGTGCGCCGGTGCCAGTTGACCGGCAGGTCCCGCGGCGTGTACCGCAAGTTCCGGATCAGCCGCATCATGCTTCGCAAGCTCGCCCTTGAGGGCAAGATCCCGGGCATGCGCAAGGCAAGCTGGTAGAGGGCGAATACAGATGGCAGTGAACGATCCAATCGCCGACATGCTCACCCGCATCCGCAACGCACTGCGCAACCGCGCCAAGGTGGTCGACTGCCTGAACAGCAGGGTCTGCCGCGGCGTGGGCGATGTGCTCCGCGATGAGGGGTACATCCAGGGCTATGACGTCATCGAGGATGGCCGCCAGGGCCTCCTCCGCGTCAAGCTCAAGTACGGCCCCCGCGGGGAGGTCGTCCTCAACAGCCTGACACGGATCAGCAAACCCGGCCGGCGCGTCTATCGCCGCGTCGACGAATTGCCCCGCCCGGTGCAGGGCCTCGGGATCGCCGTCGTCTCCACCAGCCGGGGCGTATTGAGCGATCGCATGTGCCGCGAGCAGCGGGTCGGCGGCGAGTGGCTGGCGACGGTCGAGTGAGTTTCTCAAGCAGCGGAGCGGCATGATGTCTCGCATTGGCAAGAAACCCGTCCAGGCCCCCAAGGGCGTGAAGGTTGCCGTCAGCGGCCAGAAGGTCACCGTCGAGGGGCCGAAGGGGACGCTCAGCATCCTCGCGCGTCCCGAGGTGGCCGTCGCGGTCGCCGAGGACGGGGCCGTCAGCGTCACGATGGACGAGCGCCTCGCCCGCGTCAAGACCAACCGGGCCTACTGGGGCCTGACGCGGTCGCTCATCCAGAACATGGTCGTCGGCGTCAGCCAGGGCTACACGAAGTCGCTGGAGATCGTCGGCGTCGGCTACAACGCCGCCCTCCAGGGCAATCAGCTCAAGCTGCAGGTCGGCTTCGCCAACCCGGTCATGGCGAAGGTCCCGCAGGGCGTGGATGTCGTCGTCGATCGCAACATGATCCGGATCAGCGGCGCCGACAAGCAGCTCGTCGGGCAGTTCGCCGCCCAGGTCCGGGCGGTCCGCAAGCCCGAGCCGTACAACAGCAAGGGCATCAAGTACGCAGAGGAAGTCGTGAAGCGCAAGCAGGGCAAGGCCTTCGGCTCCTGATGCGAGAGGAACACCGGCGATGAACAAGAGCAAGCACAAGGCAGGGCGGCGCCGCCGGCGCAGGATCGGCATCCGCAAGCGCATCACCGTCGAGGCCGGCCGGCCGCGCCTCGCGGTCTATCGTTCCCTCAACCACATCTACGCCCAGGTCATCGACGATCTGAGCGGCCGCACCATCGCCAGCGCCTCCACCCGCGACAAGGAGACGGCCGCCGACACCACCGGCAACGCCGCCGCCGCCGCGAAGGTGGGCGCCACCATCGCCGCCCGCGCCACCGCCGCGGGCATCAAGGAGGTCGTCTTCGACCGCGGCGGCTTCCGGTATCACGGGCGGGTCAAGGCCCTGGCGGACGCCGCCCGGGAGGGTGGACTGAAATTCTGAGACCGGCCCCCACGGAGTGTGGGGTACCAAGGCGCCCACGGAGAGGCGCAGAGAAACGACCAATGGCAGAACTCATCGACGAATCATCGAATCTGGAATCCACCACGGTGGGCGTCTACCGCACCGCCGCCACCGTCAAGGGCGGCCGGCGCTTCAGCTTCGGCTCGCTCGTAGTCGTCGGCAACCGGCGCGGCCGCGTCGGCTACGGCTACGGCAAGAGCAAGGAAGTGCCCTCCGCCATCGAGAAGGCGCAGAAGGCCGCCCGGCGCAACCTCCGCCCGGTGAAGATGATCGGCGGCACCATCACCCACGAGGTCGAGGGCGTCTTCGGCGCCTCCCGCGTGCGGCTGATCCCCGCCTCGCCCGGCACCGGCGTCGTCGCTGGCGCCACCGTCCGCGCGGTGCTCGAGATGGCCGGCGTCACTGACTGTCTCACCAAGTGCTACGGCTCCACCACCGGCGCCAACGTGGTCAAGGCGGTCTTCGACGGCCTCAGCCACCTCCGCCACCCGCAGGAGATCGCCGAGCTCCGCGGCGTGGAGATCGGCCAGACCATCATCGAGCAGCGCATCGAGCGCGCCGGCGGCGCCCTCACCGCCAGCAGCGGCGGCGCCGAAGTTCCCCAGGCAACGCCCGACCGAGAGTAATCCATCATGATGATCCACGACATCACCGCCGCCGCCGGGCGGTACAAGCAGCGCAAGCGCATCGGCCGCGGCCGGGGCAGCGGCCACGGCAAGACCTCGGGCCGCGGCTCCAAGGGCGCCGGCTCGCGCTCGGGCTATTCGCGCCGCCACCAGTTCGAGGGCGGCCAGATGCCCTACTTCCGCCGCCTGGCGAAGTTCGGCTTCACCAACGCCCAGTTCACGACCGACTTCTGGATCGTCAACCTGCGCGACATCGTGAGCCACCCCGACTTCCGCTCCGGCGGCACGGTCAGCCCCGAGACGCTCATCGCCGCCGGCCTCATCCGTGACACCAGCCGCGATGTCAAGGTCCTCGGCGATCTCGGCGACACCACGACCCTCAGCGCCAAGCTCCAGGTCGAGGTCGCCCGCGTCTCCGCCAAGGCGAAGACGCTCATCGAGGGCGCCGGCGGCTCGGTCGTCCAGGCCGGCTCCCGTCGCGATCGCGTCCGCGGAATCGACCGCAACAGCGACGACCCGGCCCCCAAGAACCTGACCAAGAAGCTGAACCGCGGCGGCAAGTCCGGCTGAGCCGGGCCGCGCGGCCACCGTGCCGCGTGCGCTGCCGCTGGAGCCCCGGATGCTGCAGGCGTTTCTGAACATCTTCAAGATCGCCGAGTTGAGGACCAAGATCCTCTTCACGCTCGGCATGCTCGTGGTCTACCGCATTGGGTTCTGGATCCCGCTGCCCGGCATCGACCAGTCCCAGCTCAAGGACTTCATGGAGACCCAGAGCCAGAGCGGCGGCGCCTTCGGGCGCCTGGCCGACTATGTCTCGGTCTTCTCCGGCGGCGCCCTCGGCCAGTCCACCATCTTCGGCCTCGGCATCATGCCGTACATCTCCGCGGCCATCATCTTCCAGCTTCTGCAGTCGGTCTGGCCGACCCTCAAGAAGCTCAAGGAGGAGGGCCCCACCGGCTATCAGAAGATCCAGGAGTGGACGCGCTACGCCACCGTCGGCCTCTGCCTCGTGCAGAGCTTCGCCTGGCTCAGCTTCATCCGCGGCCAGGGCTTCGTCTACGCCGAATGGGCCGCAACGCCCATCTGGTGGGTCATGTCCATCACCTGTCTCACCGCGGGCACCGTCTTCCTCATGTGGCTCGGTGAGCAGATCGACCGCTACGGCATCGGCAACGGCGTCTCGCTCATCATCACCGCCGGCATCCTCACCGGCATGCCCGGCGCCATCATGTGGGTGCTCAACAACTCCGACATCCGCACCTGGATGATCGCGACCTGGTTCCTCGGCGATGCCCCCGAGGGCTACGAGCCCACCATGAGCCTCATGGGCGTCATGATCCTCGTTGCCGCCTTCGTCATCGTCGTCGGCGGGTCGGTCCTCATGACCGTCGCCCAGCGCCGCATCCCCATCCAGCAGGCCAAGCACACCCGCGGCCGCAAGGTCTACGGCGGCCAGCGCAGCTACCTCCCCCTCCGCGTCAATCACGGCGGCGTCATGCCGATCATCTTCGCCAGTTCCCTGATGATCTTCCCCTCCGTCATCCTCGCCCAGATCGCCACCGCCATGGGCGCGATGGAGGGCGGCGGCGGCTGGGGCGCAACCTCGGTCAACTGGCTCGCCCAGCAGTTTGACATCGGCGCCTTTCCCTACATGCTCCTCGAAGTGCTGATGATCTACTTCTTCGCCTACTTCTGGATCACCGTCCAGTTCAACCCGGAGGAGATCTCCAAGCAGCTCCGCGACCACGGCTCGTTCATCCCCGGCCTGCGCCCCGGCCCGCGCACCGCCGAATACCTCGAGACCGTCATGGAGCGGCTCACCTACGTCGGCGGCGCCTTCCTCGCGGTCATTGCCGCCATGCCGCTGATCGTCATGCGCGCGATGAACATCCCATTCAACGTCACCCAGTTCCTCGGCGGCACCGGCCTGCTCATCGTCGTCGCCGTCACCCTCGACCTCATCCAGCGCATCGAGGCCAACCTCCTCATGCGCAACTACGCCGGCTTCCTCGGCGGCAAGGCCGAGGGCGGCTCCGGCAAACGCATCCGCGGCCCGCGGTAGGGGCGGGGGGCAGCAGGCAGGGGTCAGGAGTCAGGGGCCAGGGTCGGGCGCCCGAAGCGGAAACCGGTGGGGCAGGATTGCATCCTGCCGGCCGTGCACGCCCTCAGCACAGCGACCCC
>CAYMJK010000095.1:0-4241 GCA_964390535.1 uncultured Phycisphaeraceae bacterium
ACTCGCGATTGATGTGCTCGGCACGCAAAATGCCTGCGAGGCGAGGACACAACTCCCCCTCTGTGCCCTCTGCGCCTCTGTGGTGAAAACCGAATTACATTCGATCCAGCGTGGGAATACCCAGCGTCGTCAGGCCGTCCTCCAGCGCCCGCGCTGTGAGCGAGCACAGGCGCAGCCGGCTGCGCCGGGCGCCGTCCGTCTCCGCCGCCAGCACCTTGTGCTTGTCATAAAACCCGCTGTATGCCTGCGCCAGATCGTAGAGGAAGGCGCACATGCGGTGCGGCTCCAGCGTCTGGCCAACGGCCCGCATCACCGACGGATACCGCAGCAGCGTCAGCGCCAGGGCCTTCTCCGCCGGATGCTCCAGCGCGATCGGCGCCTGCTCCCAGTCCCGCGCGATCCCGCGCGATTCCGCCTCGCGGAAGATGCTCCGGATCCGCACCAGCGCGTACAGCAGATACGGCCCGGTGTTCCCCTCGAACGTCAGCATTCGATCGAAGCTGAACACGTAGTCGCGGACCCGGTCGGTCGAAAGATCCGTGTGCTTGATCGCCGCGACCGCGATGATCTCCGCCACCCGCCGCCGCTCGGCCTCGGGCAGGTCCGGGTTCTTCTCGCGCACGACGCGCTCTGCCCGCTGCTCGGCCTCGTCCAGCAGATCGGTGAGCTTCACGTTGTCGCCCGAGCGCGTCTTGAACGGGCGCTGATCCTCGCCGAGGATTGTCCCGAACGCCGCGTGCTCGATGCGCGACGGCCGCTGCGCCCCCGGCTTCAGCGTGTACCCCGCCTTGTGCGCTGCCCCGAACACCTGCCGGAAGTGCAGGCTCTGCCGCGCATCCACGCAGTAGATCACGCGGTCGGCGCCGAACTGCTGCACCCGGCGCCGGATCGCCGCGATGTCCGTCGTCGCGTACAGAAATCCGCCATCGCGCTTGCGGATCAGCGCCGGCTCGACGATGCCACCCACCCGCACCACCAGCGCCCCGTCGGATTCCTCCGCCACCCCGCGCGACTCCAGGTCCGCCACGACCTTCGGCAGTTCCTCGGCGTAGCTGCTCTCGCCCGCCGAATGCTCCGCCGTCACGTTCGCACGGAGCCGGGCGCACGCCGCCAGGCAGGCCGACATCGTCACATCCGCGATCGTCTTCCAGATCGCGACCGTCTCCGGATCGTGCGCCTGCAGCTTCACCAGCGTCGCCTTGGCCGCGCTCAGCCGCTCGTCGGCATCGGCCACCTCGGCCTCCAGCTCGGCGATCACCTTCGGCCCCATGTCGAACTGCCGCGCGATGGACAGCCCCGAGCGCCCGGCGGCGCACTCGTGCTGCGCTGCCCGGTACAGCCGGTCCAGTTCGTCCAGCGTCAGCGCCTCCGCCCGCGCCGACCCCGACGCCATCTCCTTCCGCAGCTTCGTCAGCACCATCGCGATCGGCAGGCCCCAGTCGCCCACGTGGCTCTGGCGGATCACTGTGTGCCCCAGGCGCTCCAGCGTGCGCGCGATCGCGTCGCCGATCACCGTCGCCCGCAGATGCCCCACGTGCATCTGCTTGGCGAGATTCACGCCGCAGAGATCCACCACCACCGTCTCCGGATCGGCCGCCGGCGGCACGCCAAGATCCGGGCTGTCCAGCCGCCCCGCCAGCCCCGCCAGGGCCTCGCGGTCCAGCCGCACATTGATGAAGCCCGGCCCGGCGATGTCCTCCGGGCCCAGGGGCTCGGCGACGCCGGAGAGGTCCACCTTCGCCACGATCGCCTCGGCGATCTCCCGCGGCGGGCGGCCGGCAATCTTCGACAGCGGCATGGCGCAGTTAGACTGAAAATCACCGAGTTCCGCCCGCTTGCTCGGCGCGATGAGCGGATCCACCTCCGGCCCCGCCTCGGGCACGGCCGCGGCGATGGCGCTGCGGAAGCGGGCCGCGAGGATCTCCACCGGGTCGAGCGTCTGCGAGGCGTCAGTCATGCCGGCGATGATAGTGCCACGTGCCACTGACGGCGGCCGTCGGTACACAGCCTCATCCTCCCCCACCAGCGCCATCTGTGGTCGATTCCCCCGGCGCCTCCCCCGCCTCCCACCCCTCCAGGATCCCCCGCAGGCGCTGGGCCCACCCGATCATCGCCGTGCTCGGGGTCAGGTCCTCGGGCTCATCCATCAGCGCCACCCGGCCCGACTCGATCGCCGGGATCGGCAGCGTCGCGATCCGCCCGAGACGCCGCGCCAGGTCCTCCCTCTTCGCCGGCGGCCCCGGCGCCACGCCGCGCGGCCGCGGCTCGACGATGATGATCGAATCCGGCGCCATCGACATCACATCCTCGGCATCCAGCGTGATCCAGGGCGCCCCCTCGGTGACCGCCGGCGTGGCGCCGAGGCGCACCAGGATCTCGTGATGAAACGACCCCGGGCCGAGCGCCGCCGGAACCGTCCCCGGCACCACCATCAGCACCCGCCCGGTGGCCGGATAGCTCTCCCCCGAGCCGAGCGCGGCCTCGAGCTGCGCGCTGGGCGCCGGCCCCTTCGGCTCGGGAGCAAAGCGCCGATGCAGGTCGTCGGCCGCGGCCATCATCTGATCGAGACTCAGCGTCTCGTAGTCGAGGATGATCCAGTTGCGCTCGGCGGCGATCGCCGTGAGCCGCGTGGGCGGGGCGCCCGGCCACTCCAGCAGGATGTGCGTCGGGCGGGCGCGTAGCAGCGTCTCGTAATCGAGCCCGGCCTGATCGCCGCCGACAGGGATCGCCTCATCCAGCGCCAGATCCCACCCGTGACGGGCGACAGCGAGATCCGCGGCGCCGATGTCCCGGATCACGATCCCCAGCGCCGGGCTCAGCACTGCCAGTCGCGGCCCGGCGGGAGGGGGCGGCGCCGGCTCGCGCCGGTCGCACGCGCCGAGCAGGAGGCAGATGCACAGGGCGAGGGTGGCATGGGCTTCCAGCCCATGCACTGGCTGCAAGGCCCGCCTGCAACGCGATGCGGGCCGCACAGTTGCCGCCATCCCAAATGTCAGCTTGTTGTTCGCCGGTCCGGCCAGCGCACGGGCTGGAAGCCCGTGCCACCGCGCCCATCGCCGGACTGAAGCCAAGGCGCCGGTCACGACACCGCCTCCGCGATCTCGCGGCGCAGCGCCCGCAGCGACTCCTCCGGGAACAGCCCGAACGACCACGTCCGGTCCAGCAGGATGTCCCCGTCGCGCAGCCGCTCGCGCAGCGAGGCTGCCCGCGCATCCAGCCGCGCAATCGCCTCGCGGCGCTGCCGGCGCACCCGCTCCAGCAGCCCGTGCATCTCGCGATAGACCGACGCGCGGCGCGGATCGCCCGTCGGAAGCTGCGCGATCGTCGTCACCATCTCCCGCTTGCGGGCCGCCGACTCAGCCTCCCCCACCATCGCCGGATCGTGCCGCGCCGCGTGCTTCTCCCACAGCGCCTCCTCCAGCTCCGCAGGCGCAGGCGCAGGCTCGCGCGAGAGCGGGAGATAGCGCGTCGCGCTGACGACGACCGATGGCGCCAGCTCCGCCTGTCCCAGCCAGTCCGAGAGCCACGCCTCCGTCACCTGGTCATACAAGCCGCCGCCCGTCCCATGGATGAAGAGGTCGCAGCCCGCCAGGCGCATCAGCCCCGTCAGCAGCAGCGCCCGGGGCGCCAGGGCGCCGTCCGCACGCGCAGCCGCATCCCCCGCGAACACCGCCCGGCGCGGCGACCCGCGGCTGATCCGCCATAGCGGCAGCTCGATGCGATCTCGGGCCCGATCCACCTCCAGCGGTCGCAGCTGCGCCTCCGGGCGCCCCCCGACCGCCCGGTTGTACGCCTCGGCGCACGCCGCCGGATCCGCCAGCATCCGCTCGACCAGCCCGCCGAACAGGTCGGTCCCCCCCACTGCGCTGGCGAAGACCATCGCCGGAGGGCGCCCGCCCGTCGCCTGCGTGATCACATCCGCCGCGGCAGTTGCGTACTGCTCCGCCAGCGACCCGGCGCCGGCGCGCGCGCGCAGCGCGCTTGACATTCGCTCGATTCCCCGCGACACGAGCTCCGGAACTTCGACCGACCGCCCCGACACCGGCGCCGGCGCCGAATCGACCGTGCGCCGCGCCCCCGTCGGCGTCCCCGGGGGCGCCACCAGCCCCGGCGCCGCCTGCCACTGCCGCGCCCCCAGCCGCCCATCCGCCAGCCGCCGGGCCGGTTAGTTGATCACCGTCGGTTCGTTGTCGTCGGTGTCCACGACCAGCCAGACCGGCGCCGCGCCCGTGCGCGCCCCC
>CAYMJK010000096.1:0-2630 GCA_964390535.1 uncultured Phycisphaeraceae bacterium
GGGGCCAGACCGTCGCCACGTTCACGGGCGCCGAACTCGGCGCACTGAACACCTCGTCGCCGGGCACCGGCGTGGGCATCTTCGAGGTGATGCTGCCCGACCCGGCCGCCCCGTTCCAGTTGGCGACCTTCGATGAGATCCAGATCCAGGCCATCGCCGGGCCCAATGACGCCTTCTTCGTGGACAACCTCGCGTGGGACCTGCCGTCGCTGGGCGCCGGCTTCACCGGGTTCAGCTATTCGGGCTTCGTCGACGGTCGCGTCTTCGGGGTGCGACTCGTCCTTTCGGGACCCGTCGGGGCGTCGGTGCAGGTGCTGGACCTGTATGGCCGCGACATGCAGGCGACGCTCGCCGTCGGCATTCCCGAGAACGCCGACATCGCCCTGACCACGCCGGACGACTCCGGCGTCCCCTTCTTCAACGACGGCATCGGCCAGTTCATCCTCACCGGATTCGACGAGACCGCGACGATCACGGCCATCGGCGGCACGGTCGAGCCCGGCCCCAACGCCGACGCCGACTTCAACCAGGGCGGCTTCCACTTCCTCCTCGCCGACACGGTGCTGGGCATCTTCGACGAGTTCGAGTCGGCCCGCTTCGGCTACGGCCTCAGCGCGGATCCCGAGGACCCGACCGTCATCGGCCTCCCGCCCGGCCCCGGCTCCATCGTCTTCGGAAGCCCCTGGGTGCGCGACAACTCCAGCCAGGCCAGCTACAACCCCGGCGGCATCTTCACCAGCAACACCGACTTCAACCGGACCGACCAGGGTGTCTTCGCCCGCGGCGGGCAGGGCGTGGGCAGCGTGGCCATCCACGGCGTCGTGCACGGCTCCAGCCGGTTCGAGGGCTTCATCGACCGCTTCGCCGTCGGCTACTTCCCCGGCTCGCTCACGGTCAAGGGCGATCTGGGCGAACTCGTCGTCGGCAGCGACGCCGGCATGTGGGTCCGCGAGGAGGACCTGGGCCTGTTGCTCTTCAGAACCACCAAGACCGCCGGCCAGCTCGTCGTCGAGCGCACCGTCGGCGAAGTCGCCATCGCGGGCCGCTCGCTGATGGACATCACGGTCATCGGCGATCTGAGCGCCCCCGGCGCGCGCCCGCCGCGCGACATCTATCAGCACTTCGAGCGCGAATACGTTTACGGGATTTCGTTCGACGCCGAGGAGAAGGACACGGTGCTCGCCACGCTCTTCGGCGCCGAGTTCAAAGGCGTGCAGGAGTCCATCCAGCCCGGCGACCCCGCGACCCCATTCTTCCCCGGCCAGTCGCCGTGGTTCGGCGACTCCTACTTCCGCAACGACTCCATCCTCAGCGCCGAGTTCCTCGGCTCGCCCGGCACGGTGGTCGAGGTCCGGGGCGAACTCGATTTCGGCGATCCCAAGAACACCGCGCAGGATCGCACCGACGTCTTCGCCTTCGCGGTCGATGGCACGCGCCCGATTTCCGTCCAAGGCCAGGGCCCCCTCATGCTCACGCGCATCGTGGACTCCGACGGGCGCACGCTCGCGGCCCAGGAGCGTGACGAGGCCTACATCAATACGCTCGAGCACGACTTCCAGTGGATGCCCCCGGCGCCCGGTGTCTACTACCTCGTCGTGAACATGCTTCGGGCGCCTGACGACAATCCTGGCAACGGCCTCCCCTATGTCTTCACGCTTTCTGGCCTTGCGCCGCTGACATTCGGCGCCTATCGCACCGGCGCGGGTTCCGGCCGACCCGCCGACTTCACTCACTCGCCACTCCCGACATTCGACAATGCCATCAACCTGCTCTCCGGCTCCATGGGGGCCGTCCGCGTCGGCACCGCCTACATCAACGGCGCCGGCGAGGAAACCAGCCCGATGGAGGTCATGAATCCCATCCTGTCCGAGGGTGAGGGCGGGTTCGATGACGAGATGGATCTCGCCGGCGGCTCGATCTCCGTGGACAACGGCGGCCTCTATCAGTTGCTCACCGGCTCGGACATCGAGGGCGTCTTCCTCGACGAGTTCCCGACCATCGTGCTCCGCGGCGACCTCGGCATGGTCGTCACCGGCCTCTCGCCGGTGGTCGGCGTCGCCCCCGAGCAGGGCGACTTGCGCAACGTCAACTTCGAAATCGGCGGCCGCATCGGCTTTCTCGACATCAACGGCGGCGTCGGCCACAGCCTCGACAATCCCGAGATCGATGTCGAGTTCGATATTCCAGACACCGTCAACATCCGCACCGGGCTCCGCGGCGGCCCCGGCGACATCGGGTTCTTCCGCGTCGGTGGCCACGTCTACGCCAACCGGATGAACATCTTCACCTCGCCCGGCTCGACGGTCGGCGGCTTCGCCATCAGCCAGGACATCGCCTTCGCCGATGGCGACGCCTTCTATGGCATCAGCGGTGAGGGCACCCCCGCCGGCGACGGCGTCAACTGGCACATGGGCGCAGGCTCCGATCTCCGCTTCGTCTCCATCCCGCGCATCGATCTCGAGGCCTCCGTCGATGTCGCGCAGCCGCTGCTCGTGAACCAGGCGATCGAGTTCGTCGAGGACAGCGGCGCCCGCGTCCGGATCGTCGTGCGCGGCGTCGGCGGCACCACCGGCAGCTTCGCCGGCTTCCTCCGCACCGTCCCGGTGGACGGCTCGCAGGGCGCCGCCATC
>CAYMJK010000097.1:0-4168 GCA_964390535.1 uncultured Phycisphaeraceae bacterium
GAGGGTGTCGGCGAGGCGCGTCGCCTCGATGATGTGCGCGCTGGAGACATCGATCTCCTCGGCGCGCAGCAGCCGCGCCACCCGCGTGAGCCACCGCTCCGTCACATCGCTTCCGGTGGACCACAGATGGTCGTACCACCCCGGTGAGCGCACCCCGGCCCGGTACCCCGCCGCCGCGGCGAGGCGGCCGTAGGTCCACGGGCTCCAGGTGGCCTCAACCTTCCGCTTCGGCAGCCCGCGCAGCAGCTTGTCATCCGCCGCCGCGGCGGGCATGGTGGCGAGGGCGGGGGCGTGCCAGGCGCCGCAGATCACGGCGATGCGAGCGCTGCTGTCCGCCTTCCGGGCAGCGCGAATCGTCCGGCGCATCCACGCCTCGCGGAGGGGCTCGACAGCGTCGTCCATCGCGGCGACACGTCCGTTGTGCCCGGGAGTGTCGGCGCTGCGGCTCGCCTCGGCCTCGTTGCGCAGGGCGGTCATCGCCTCGAGGATCGCGTCGAACATCTCCCGGGCGCTGGTGCGCCGTCGCTCGACCATGTGGTCCCACCACCGCTCGCCATCGGTATGCCCAGCCGCGAGCGCGAGATGGCCAAGGGGGTCTGCGCGGAGGCGGGCTGCCGCATCGAAGTCCGGTGCCGCCTCCGCGCCGACCGAATCGGCGTCGTCATCCTTGCCCCGGCTCTCCTCGGCCTCGCCCTGCTGCCGCAGCCCGAACACGTGGGCCATCGGCAGATCCATGAAGCGCACCTCGGCGCCGTGCTTCAGGGCAAACCGCATCGCCTGCCACTCCGGCGAGAACTCCGCGAACGGATAGAACGCGGCGCGGGCAAGATCCTGGGCGTCGTACAGCAGCAGCGCCACCGGCGGCGCCATGTCCTTCTCCGCCGCGAGCGGGATGAGGTCATCGGCATCCGGCGGCCCCTCGATCAGCACCACATCCGGCTTGTAGTCGCCAAGCGCATCGAGGAGCAGCCGGGCTGAGCCGGGCCCGTGGTGGCGAATGCCGAAGATGGCGACGTCAGAGGTCATGAAAGGCCGCTTTTCACCACAGAGGCACAGAGGGCACAGAGAGGCATAGAGACAGAGTCCTGAATTCTGCCTCTGTGGTCTGTGTGCCTTTGTGGTGAAACTTGTCCATCAAGGGCTCCGGAATGGTTCTACAACAACTCGCGCGACGCGCGATACAGATCCTTCCATCCGTCCCGCTCCTTCACGACGGTCTCGAGGTACTCGCGCCAGATGACGGTGTCCTGTGACGGATCTTTGATGATGGCGCCGTGCAGGCTGCTGGCGATGTCCTGCGCCTTCAAAGCGCCATCACCGAAGTGCGACGCCAGGGCCATGCCGCTGGTGACCACCGAGATCGCCTCCGCCGGGCTCAGGGCGCCGCTGGGCGTCTTGACCTTCGCCTTGCCGTCCGCCGTCTTCCCGCTGCGCAGCTCGCGGAAGATCGTCACGATGCGCCGGATCTCCTCCAGCGGCGGGACCTCCGCCGGCAGGCTCAGGGCCCGGCCGATCTGCTCCGACCGCTGGCGCACGATCTCGATCTCCTCGGTCTCGCTCGCCGGCACGGGTAGGCTCACTGTGTTGAAGCGGCGCTTGAGGGCGCTGGAGAACTCATTGACGCCGCGGTCCCGGTCGTTAGCCGTGGCGATGATGTTGAACCCCCGCGTCGCCCGGATCTCGCTGTTCAGCTCCGGGAGCGGCAGTGTCCGCTCGCTCAGGATCGTGATCAGCGTGTCCTGCACATCGGATGGGATCCGCGTCAGTTCCTCCACGCGGGCGATCGAGCCCTCGCGCATGGCATGCATGATGGGGCTGGGCACGATCGCCTCCACCGTCGGCCCTTTGGCCAGCAGCATCGCGTAGTTCCACCCGTACCGCATCGACTCTTCCGATGTGCCAGCGGTTCCCTGCACGAGGCGGCGCGAGTCGCCGCTGATCGCCGCGGCGAGATGCTCGCTCACCCACGTCTTCGCCGTGCCGGGTACGCCGAGCAGCAGCAGGGCCCGGTCGGTGGCGAGCGTGGCGATGGCGATCTCGATCAGCCGCCGCGACCCGATGTACTTCGGCGTGATCTCGACCTTCCCCGCCTTCCCGCCGAGCAGGTAGGTTGCGACCGCCCACGGCGAAAGCTTCCAGTTCGGCGGCCGCTCTCGGTCGTCGGCCTTCGCCAGCGCCTCGAGTTCGGCGGCGAACTGCTCCTCGGCGGGCTTGCGCATCACTTCAGTCGTCGAGTCTGTCGTCACGGGTCAGCTCCTCGAGCATCTGCTCGCGCTGGTCGAGCAGAGAGAATACTTCATGGATCGACGGCGTTTTCTCTGCGGCCGCCTCGAGAATCGGGCGGAACCCGGCCACCTCACCAGGGTCTGCGCCCAGCACGGCCTCGCGGAGGGAAAGCCAAATCGGGTCATCGCGGTACAGTTGCGCTGCCTTGGCCTTCTTGAGCAGGCGCCCGGCCGCTCGTGCAACGGCGAAAGTGATGTCGGCCGGCCACGGCGCCCGCAGCGCGCTGACGATATAGGCAAGCCAGTACGCGTCAGTCGCGCCGTCGATCGCCGCGGCCGCGGGCCCGTTGCGGCCGGCTTCCACGAGCATCGCGACCAGCGGCGCCCGATCGGCCGAAGCGACGCTCGACTCGATCTTGCCATCGGCGCCGACCAGGGACTCCGCCCAGTCGGCGTGCCGGTGAGTTCGCGCGGCGGCGACCCACCCGTGCAGCACCGGACTCGCCCAATCCGTCTTCACCGCCGCGGCGATGAGTTCGGCGGGCGACATGTCCAAGGTCTCGACCCACGCGCCCGGCGGCACAGCGGTCACAATCGCCTCAAGCAGGCGCGCCCGCTCCCCCAGTTCGCGCCGCGGCGGGACCGGCAGCGCCTCGCGCTTGAGCTGCGCATCATCCTCGGCAGGCAGCTCGATCTCCAGCCGCGGTTTGCGACCCGGCGCGCGGCGGATCGCCGCGGTCCCGCGCTGGATCATCCGGGCCACATAGCTCGAATCCGGCAGCTTTGCCAGCCCGGCCGCGGCCGACTCGCGCACCGGCTTGCGGCGATCCGCCAGTGCCCGCTCAAGCAGCGGCTCGTCCTCGGGCCCCAATCCCGTTTGCAGGGCGATCACGAAGCGCGAGCGGTCGTCCGGTGACTCCTGCTCCCAACTCGATTCCAAGAGATCCCGGGCGCGCGCCCGATCGTGGCCGCGCAGCGCCTCCAGCGCAGCCGTGCGCTCCGGCCTTGTCCCAGTCTGCCACACCTCCGCGACCGCCGCGGCATCGAGCGATTCGGCGGAGGCGAGCGCACGCCACTGCGCGTTGAGCGATGCAAGCCACCGCCCCCGTGCGCCGAGCACCGGCTCGATCAGCGCCCGCTCCGCCGCCCTCCGCCGCGCCCGTTCCAGCATCTCGGGCAGCATCACCGCAGGCGCAACCACCCCGCGCTCGGCCAGCTTGCGCAGACATTCCGGCAGCAGTTCCGTCGTCTCCAGCGCCCGCCGCAGCGCTGCCGCGGACCCTCGCCCCGCAACCTTCGCCTGTTCCGGCGCCGGCCCGGCGACCCGCTCCGCTCCGCCCACGCGCGCCACAGCCCCGGCCCGCACGTACTGACTCAAACCTGCCGCCAGCGCGAGGGCCTGCTGGGCCCCCGCGCGGTCCGCCCCGAGCGCAGCAATCCGCGCAGGCGCGCCAACATCACCGACCTCGCCGCGCGCCCCGAGCAGCGCCGCGGCCACCACCCGATCCATCGCCTCCGCCGCAGTCACGCCGCCACCTCCCCCACGACCCCACCGCCAGCGTCTGCATCCCTCGCGACCCGCAGATCCCAGCACACCCCGTCCACCGAAACGCTCAGCGGCAGCAGCGTTTGCCCGTCCCACTCGCCGAACACGATGGCGGGTTTCCCCGCCGCCAGCGACAGCATCCGCCACATGCCCGCGAACGCCGCCAGCGGCGCCCAGCGATCCTCCCCATCCATCAACCCCCAGCCACCCTGCTCGTCGCGGCAGAGTTCCATCCCGCGCAGGAGGACTCCGCTGCGAACCCGCCAGGGACTCTTCGACACCTCCCCAGCGACGCGCGCCAGCGCCGCCTCCCAGGTCGCATCGCCCAGCGTGCCACCCGGCGCCCCCGATCCGGCGCCATCCTGCAACTCCACGAGCGCCCGGACCGGCGCTGCCG
>CAYMJK010000098.1:0-2797 GCA_964390535.1 uncultured Phycisphaeraceae bacterium
CAGGAAGTCGAAGAAGGTCAGCGTCGTGTCGCCCTCGCAGTCGGCGGCCGGGGCGCCCGCGGCGAAGAGGTTCTGATAGCAGAGGAAATCAAAGAACGAGAGTTCGCCATCCGCGTCGCAGTCGGCTGCGCACATCGGCGGCACAAACAGCCCGCTGCCGAAGTCGATCGACACATCCACGCACCAGACGCTCACGCCGAAATACCCGTCGATCGTCTCGCCCGGAGGCAGGTCCATCACCAGCGTCTCGCCGATGTATGGTGTCGGCCGCGTCAGTTCCGGCCCCACCCGAATCCCCGCCTCGAGCGCTGCCGTCGACGTGTCGGCGCCGAGATAGAAGTAGACGATGATGCCCTGGCCATCGTAGTGAAAGTCATCGACGCGGATCGTGTCGGCATCCACCACCGTCACCGTGCCGCGTACCCCGTGAAATTTCGTCGAAAGCTCGGCCGTCCAGCCCGGGCCCGGATCGGCAAGGGCCGGGGCCGTGACGACGCCCACGGCGGCAGCGATGACGAAACCCAGCGGCTTCACCTGCGGATTCATTCGTTGCATGTTCGGGCTCCTCTCTCACGGCAGCATAGCCCCCGCCGGCTGCGCAATCAGATTAAATCACAGAGGCGCAGAGGGCACAAAGGAAAAAGACATATCCCCGCTCTATGCCCTCTGCGCCTCTGTGGTGATGACTTCCGGCTACTCGTCGAAGTAATCCGCCGGGTCGAGACTGAAGTCTGCGCTCAGCGCCTCCTCCGCCGTCGCCACCGTCTCGGCGCCAGATGAGCGCCGGCCGCGCTCGCGCTCCTCGACCTGCTTGCGTGACCGCAGGATCACCCGGATCGGCACCTCCTCGAACGGCAGATGCTCGCGCAGCCGGTTGTCGAGGAATCGCAGATAGTTGTGGTCGAACGCGTCGGGATAGTTCACCACCAGCACGATCGTCGGCGGGCGGACATCCACCTGGGCCGCGTAATAGACCTTCGCGATGTGCCCCACCTTCGACGACGGCCCGCGCTGGTCCAGAATCCCGCGCACCACCCGGTTCAATTCCCCGGTGCCGACGCGATGCGACGCCTGCTCGTGCAGCTCGAACGCCAGGTCCAGCGTGCCGCGGAGATTCACGCCGCTGGCGGCGCTCATCATCGCGATGGGGGCAAAGCTCAGCCCCTTGAACTCGCGCCGGATGTACTTGTCGTAGCTCTGCGCTGTCACCGGCCGGCCATCAGCCCCCTGCCGGCCCTCGGCCAGATCCCACTTGTTCACCACCAGCACCACCGGCTTGAACGTCTTCTGGCACATCATCGCAAGCTGCTGATCGACCTGGCTCACCGGCTCGGTGGCGTCCAGCATCAGCAGCACGACATCCGCCCGATCAATCGCCCGCTTCGAGCGATCCAGCGCGAACCATTCCACCCGGCTCTGAAAGCTCTTCTTGCGCCGCAGCCCCGCCGTGTCGATCGCGATGATCGAGCGGCCATCCATCTCGAAGCGCACATCCACGGCGTCCCGCGTCGTCCCCGCGATCTCCGAGACGATCACGCGCTCGTCCCCGGCCAGCGCGTTCACCAGCGTGCTCTTTCCCGCATTGCGCTTGCCGATGATCGCCACCCGCAGATCCGCCTGCGGCTCCGGCTCGCCCGGGATTTCCGGAACGATCGCGTACAGCCGATCGCGCAGCTCGCGCCGCATGTAGTTGCTCTTCGCCGAACACATGAGCGGCTCGCCGAAGCCGAGAGCCGAGAACTCGTACGCGTGCGTCTCCCACTTCGGCCCATCCACCTTCGTCGCCACGACCCGAACCAGGGCGCGTCGCCCCTCCGACCCGACTGCCTCTCCTCCTCCTGGTGGCGCCAGCGTCCCGCCTGTGGCCCCACCGCTCCGCGCCCTCCCCAGCTTCCCCTCGCGCAGCAGCCGCCCGATCTCCTCATCCCGCGGCGTGATCCCCGCCTGCGCATCCACGCAGAACAGCACCACATCCGCCGTCGCCACCGCCTCCCCGATCTGCCGCTCGATGTCCCCCGTCAGCGACCCCAGGTCGGCCCCCACCTCGTCGAACCGCTGCCCTTCCGCCGTGTACACCCCGAAGCCCCCGGTATCGATCAGTTCCACCGGCTTGTCCGGCCCTGCCGCGGCAGGATGCTCCAGATCGATCACCGCCGCCACCCGGTCCCGCGTCACCCCCGGCGTGGGATCCACGATCGACACCTTCTCCTGCGCCAGCATATTGAGCAGGGAACTCTTGCCGACATTGGGCCGGCCGACGATGACGATGCGGGGGAGGGGCATGAGCAATTGTAGAAGGATGAGGTGAAGGCATTGGAAGCGAGCGGGGCAGTTTGCAACCTGCCGGCCGCGAGTGGGGCAGGTTTGTAACCCGCCGGGAAGACGCTCCATATCCCCGCAATCCCCTCGCCCTCGAACCCCCCCTTCAATCCCCCATGCTCCCCCGCTTCCCCATCATCATCGGCCCCACCGCCGGCGGCAAGAGCGAGCTGGCGTTCGCCGTCGCCGGCGAGCTGCGCCGGCGCGGGCTGGGACCGGCCGAACTCATCAGCGCCGACGCCTTCCAGGTCTACCGCGGCATGGACATCGGCACGGCCAAGCCCTCCGCGGCCGAGCAGGAGGCGCTCCGGCACCACCTGATCGACCTCATCGAGCCCACCGAGCGATTCACCGTGGCCCAGTGGCTCAAGCTCGCCGAGGCGGCGATCGCCCAGGTCCGCAGCGGCGCCCCGGATCCATCCCGTCCATCCGGTCCATCCGGTCCATCGAGTCCTTCCGCTCCATCCGCTCCCCGCAA
>CAYMJK010000099.1:0-8447 GCA_964390535.1 uncultured Phycisphaeraceae bacterium
CTGGTTGCGGAGATGGCGCGGTAGGGGAACACATACTGTCTCGCTCGTGACTCCAGTGGCTCGAGGGACCGACTTATGCCATTTGCTCTTGCTTCGTTTGCAGTGCTCGCCGCCTTGATCCTTGCCGGATGCGCACGGGTACCGCTTGTGCCGCCGGGGGCGGAGGAGGCGACGCCGGGGGTCGCGGCGGGGGGGGCGGCCGGGGATCGGCTGCGCGAGCCGATGGCGCTGGCCACCGGCACGATCTTCAGCCGGCTGGACCTGCCGACGCCGAACGAGCTGCGCACGGCGACGGGCGAGCCGGGGGAGGGGTACTGGCAGAACCGGTGCGACTACGCGATCGAGGCGACGCTGGATCCGGAGCGGGAGCGGATCACGGCGTCAGCGCGCATCACCTATCACAATGACTCGCCGCACACGCTGGACTTCCTGTGGCTGTCGCTGGAGCAGAACCTGTTCCGGCCCGGGAGCGCCGGGGCCACGCTGACCGAGCCGGGCGCCCGTTTCGGCAACCGCGACCTGTTCGATGGCGGGTACGCGATCGAAGCCGTGCGCAGCGGCGGGGGCGAGGCGCTGGCGTTGCAGGTGTATGACACGCTGGGGCGGCTGGATCTTCCGGCGCCGCTGGCGGCGGGCGCGGCCATCGAGTTCGAGATCGCCTTCGCCTTCAATATTCCGCCGTACGGCGCCGACCGCATGGGCGTCGAGGGCGTGCGCCAGGGGAGGATCTTCGAACTGGCCCAGTGGTTTCCGGCGGTCTGCAAGTTCGACGATGTGCACGGGTGGAACACGCTGCCGTATCTCGGGCAGGGCGAGTTCTACACCGACTTCGGCGATTACGACGTGTCGATCACGGCGCCGCGCGACTTCGTCGTCGTCGGGGGCGGGCTGCACACGAATCCGGAAGAGACGCTGAGCCCGCTGGTCCGCGAGCGGCTCGCCGAGGCGTCGCAGAGCGCCGAGACGGTGACGATCATCGGGCCGGAGGATGTCGGCGACGCCGAGGTCATCCGCGAGGGGACCGGCCCGCTCACGTGGACCTTCGCCTCCGAAGACGCCCGCACCTTCGCGTTCGCGGCCTCCGACGCGTTCATCTGGGATGCCGCGGCGATCCAGCCCGGCGGGGCGGAGGGGCCCGGCGGCGGGCTCGATCATCACGTGCTCTGCCAGAGCCTGTACCCGGTGGAGGCTCGTGAACTGTGGCAGGGCGCCACGCAGATGCTCCGCGAGTCGATCATCCACTACAGCGGCATGTGGCATCCGTACCCGTACCCGATCGCGAGCAACATCAGCGGCAGGGTCGGCGGGATGGAGTACCCGATGATCATCTTCTGCCGCGGCCGGCGCAGCGAACGCGGGCTGTTCGGCGTGACGACGCACGAGATCGGGCACAACTGGTTCCCGATGCTCGTGAGCACCGATGAGCGGCGGCATCCGTGGATGGACGAAGGGTTCGACACCTTCATCAACTATTACGCGTACAAGGAGCGCTACCCGGGGGCCGAATCGCGCCGCGGGGATGTCGAGGAGATCGTCGAGGACATGCTCGAGGCCAATCAGCAGCCGATGGCGACCGAGCCCGACCGCCTGTACCGCGGCCGGCTCGGGTACATGATGTACGAGAAGCCGGCGGTAGGGCTGGTGCTGCTGCGCGAGCAGATCCTGGGGCCCGAGCGCTTTGACCCGGCCTTCCGCGACTACATCCGGGCCTGGGCGTTCAAGAGCCCGCAGCCGGCGGACTTCTTCCGGATGATGGAGCATGGCGCCGGCGTGGATCTTGCCTGGTTCTGGCGCGGGTGGATCTACTCGACGGGCACGCTGGACCAGGCGGTCATCGGCGTGCGGTACGACTCCGGGAGCGGGCACACGCTCATCCGCTTCGAGAACCGCGGCGAACTTGTCATGCCGCTGGTGTACCAGGTGTCGTACACCGACGGGACCGCCGAGCGGTTCGACTTGCCGGTCGAGGCGTGGTTCGCGACCGACGAATGGACAGCGCGGATCGATGCCGGCGGACGCGGGGTGGCGCGCGTGGTGGTGGATCCCGAGGGGGCGTTCCCGGATGTCTACCGGCCGAACAACACGTGGCGCGGGCACGCGGCGCCGGATGGGGATGGCGAAGGGGAAGCGCAGGGCGCCTCATAGGAACCTGCCGCGAGATGGTTACCAGCGCGATGAGGTGAGCTTTGTGTCGGCGTCGTCCCACGCTGCCTCGAAGCGGGCTTTGGCGCGGGCGGCCTCCTCGTCGCGGCCCTGCGCCTCGAGCGACCGCGTAAGGCCGAAGAGGGCCCAGCCGTTTTCCGGGTGGTCGGCGAGGTCGTCCCAGTAGACGCTCTCGGCCTCCGCCGGGCGGCCGGCCTCCAGCAGCGCAGCGCCGAGCGCGTGCCGCAGCGGGTAGGCCCAGTCGGGCGGCTCGTTGTACGCCAGCGCTCCGTGCAGCCGCACGCCCCTGGAGAAGTGCGCGATGGCGCGCTCCAGGTCGCCGCTTGCCATGGCGATCTCGCCGGCCAGATGAGCCGTGCCGACGGTCAGCACGGTCGCAGGCGTGTTGTACAGGAAGAACAGCTCCTCGGGCATGTCCGGATTGGCGGCGAACGCCTCGAGCTTCGCCAGTTCATCCTCGGCCCGGCGGGTGTCGCCAGCGGCGGCGAAGGCCATTCCGCGGGCGTAGTGGCGGAAGCCGCGGGCGTAAAGCAGGTCCTCGGCGAAATCGGGCTCCTGCAGGATCTGGTCCCACATGGCGAAGCGGACCATGGTCGCGAGTGGGGTGATGGCGAACTGCTGCATCGCGATGGGGTCGCTGTGGGCGCCCTTCATGTCGGTCTTACGCGCCGCGGCGAGGGCCGAGGCGCTGCGCCCGCGGTAGGTCTCGGCCATCCACAGGAAGTGGATGTTGTGGGGGTAGTAGGCGGCGGGGTAGATGCCCTGGGCGCGACACTGGGTGATGTAGTCCTCGTCCACCAGCGTCGCCTTCTCGTTGGCGGCGGTGGCGTCGTCGTAGCGGCCGACGCGGACGTAGATGTGCGAGGGCATGTGCACGAGGTGGCCTGTGCCGAGATCGAGGTCGCGCAGCGCGTCGGCGGCGAACTCGGCCCGCTCGGGCGTGCGGCTGGCCTCGCAGGCGTGGATGTACAGGTGCGTTGCGCCGGGATGGCGCGGGTTGATCGCCAGGGCCCGGTCGAGCGTGTCGAGCAGTTCCGCGGTCCACGCGCGGGGGCGGCCATCCGGCGTCCAGTAGTCCCAGGGATGCACATCCATGATGGCCTCGGCGAAGAGCGTCTGGACGTCGGCGTCATCGGGGTAACGCTGCGCGACCGTGCGCATGGCGTCGGCGTAGGCGGCATCGAGGTGGGAGCGGTCGGCCGGGGCGCCCTGGCCGTGGCTCATCGCGCCGGCGCTCTGCGCCCGCGGCGGCTCGGCGTAACGGGTTGCAAGGGCGTCGATGAGCGCCTGCTCCTTCGGGCTGGCGAAGGGGCGCAGTTCGATGGCGCGCTGCAGGGCCTCCCACGCCGGCGCCACCGCATCCTCGCCCATCGGGGCGTTGATGTTCGGGCCGAGCACGAGGGCCTCGCCCCAGGCGGCCATGGCGCACTGCGGGTCGATGCGGGCCACCTCCTGGAATGACCGGCGGGCCTCGGCGTGGTTGAACCCGTAGGTAAGCACCAGGCCCTGGTTGAAGTAGGTCTGGGCCATCCGGTCGTCGGTGGTCACCTTCCAGGTGTGGTCGCCGAGATTCTGGAGGCGCGGGGAGAGGCGGCCGTCGGTGGTGGTCTGGCCGAGTTCGGGCTGGCCGGGCGCCGCCGCGGCCGGGGCGTGGCCCGCCATCGGGCCGGTCATGGGGGCGGGGGCGGGCTCGCCGGGCCCCGGGTCTTCCATCGGAACCTGACAGGCCACGAGCCCGATTGAGAGCGGCAGTCCTGCGGCGAGAGCGATAGCGGTCTTGTGACGTGCGTGCATGGCGTGGAGTCCCCCGCGCTGCTGGAGCGCGAATGTGCGAGTTGGAGCGGCTGCGGCGACAACCTCGCTGGCGGGGCGGCCGGCTCCGCAAAAATGCGAGGAGGACCATAGCTCACCAGTGGGCCCGAGTCACGTCTGCCGGCCTCCCACACCGGCCCCCCGCGGCCCCACGCAGCCCGGCGGGCGCCGCCGCTACGCTGGCCCATGGCGCTGATCCGGGCGGTAGCAGAGGGGGAGGGGGCGGAGGCGTGGGCCGGGGCTCTGGCGGCGGACTGGGCGGGGCGGGCGACTGCAATCAAGCGCGAACGGGCGGCGGCGGTGTGGCGCGCGCGCATCGGCGACCGCGACGTTGTCATCAAGACGTGGGCGCTGACGCCGCGCCGGCGGGCACAGTCGGCCCTCCTGCTCAGCCCGGCGTGGCGGCACTGGCGGGGCGCCCGCAGGCTGCGTGGCGTCGGCATCGCGACCGCGCGCCCCCTGGCGATCGGGATGTGTGCGGTGAAGGGGCGCCAGCGCGAGGCGCTCGTGCTCGAGGCGATTGAGGGCCCGACAGCGCTGGAGGCCATGGCGAAGCCGCTCGCCCCGGCAATCGAGGCCGCCGCTGCGCGCGCGATCGGGTTGCAGGTGCGGATCCTGTGCGGCGCCGGCATCCTCAACCGCGACCACAAGCCGTCCAACCTGATCCTGGCCGCGGACGATTCGGGGTCACGGGCGCCGACCATGATCGACTGCGTGGGGCTGCGCCGGACCCGGCGCGACGATGACCGGGCCCTGGCCCGCATGCTCGGGAGCCTCGTGATCGAGCCGGCCGGCTGCGGCGTGGCGCCGCGGCTGGCGCTGCGATGGCGGGTGCTGCGGGCTGCCGCGGGCGCCCCGGCGCGCGGGCCGGTCCCGGCGGCGCAGCGAGCCCGCATTCGGCGGCTGTGGGGCGCCATCCAGCAGGTGATCGCGGCTCACGGGGATCCGGCGCCGCGGATCAACCCACTGGCGGAGGCTGCGACGGGGCTGGATCGCTGAATTCCTGAATCCGCCGTCCGTACCTCCCCGAATCCTCTTGCGCCACATCCGGCGAAATCTGGTAGCATGGGCAGGGGATCCAGCCCGGTTGCCGCAACTCTGAGAGAGGGGACCACCATGAACCGCCTGCTGTCCGCTGCCCTGTTGCTCGCGCTTCCCGCCGCCGCCGTCGGTCAGGCGACTCCGACCGGGCCGTTCACCGGCGAGATGCGGGAGAACATGAACGCGCTGCCGATCGGATCGGCGGGGATCGGCGAGAGCCTGTCGATCTTCTCCGGCGACGCCGAGCTCGGGGCGGGGCCGGAGGGGAACATCGTGGTCGATGTCAACTGGGGGTTCATCTGCGCGCTGGAGTGCTGCGAGCTGTTCGCGCTGGATGGCACGCGATCGGCGACCTCGAGCCGGCGTGCGGCCATCATCGACTTCGTCGCGCCGGTCGGGCGCTTCGGGGGGATGATCGGCAGCAAC
Source organism: uncultured Phycisphaeraceae bacterium (assembly GCA_964390535.1). Classification (GTDB taxonomy): domain Bacteria; phylum Planctomycetota; class Phycisphaerae; order Phycisphaerales; family UBA1924; genus CAYMJK01. The sequence goes on from CAYMJK010000099.1 coordinate 5,443, forward strand.
GTCTTCGAGACGACGCGCCCCGAGGGCACGGTCGAGTTCTATGACGAGAGCCTGACGCTGATCGACACGGCGCCGATCGACTTCGGCGGGAGCTGCGGCAATTGGGTCTGGAATGGGTGGGAGTTCGCGACGCCGGTCAGCCGCATCATCTTCCGGGGGCCGGTGTTCGACGAGGCGTGGGTCATGCTGGAGAACCTGGAGGCCGACGGCTTCGAGGTGTGCTGCTGCGTCGACTGCGACGAGTCGGGAACGCTCGACTTCTTCGATTTCCTGTGCTTCCAGAACCAGTTCGCCGCGGGCGATCCGCTCGCCGACTGCGACGGCTCGGGCGTCCTCGACTTCTTCGACTTCCTGTGCTTCCAGAACGAGTTCGCCGCCGGTTGCCCGTGAGCCCCAGTGAGCCCGGGCCGAGGATATCCGGATTTGAGCGTCTGGCGCGCCGCCTCGCGCGTTCTGCTACCCTCAGCCGATGCCGCGCCTCTCGATCGCCATTGTCTGCCGCGACAACGAGGCCACGATCGGGCGCACGCTGGAGTCGGTCCGGGGCCTTGCCGACGAGATCGTGGCGGTTGATTCCGGCTCGACCGATGGCACGCTGAGCCTGCTGCAGGGCGCCGGCGCCCGCATCGTTCAGACCGAGTGGAAGGGGCACGTCGCCACCAAGCAAATGGCGCTGGAGGCCTGCGGGGGCGACTGGATCCTGGCGCTCGACAGTGATGAGTCGGCGCTGCCGCCGCTGCGGGCGTCGATCGAGACCGCGCTGGGGGGCGGTGCGAGCCACGCGGGGTATGAAGTCAACCGCAAGGTCTTCTACCGGGGGCGGCCGCTCAACCACGCGTGGCAGCCGGAGTGGCGGCTTCGCCTGGTGCGCCGGGGCGCCTGCCGGTGGGCGGGGCTGGACCCGCACGACTTTCTCGAGCCGGTGGAGCGCGGGGCGAGCGTCGGGCGGCTCGCGGGGGACCTCCGGCACGACTCGTTCGAGACCTTCGCCGACCACTTTGCGGCCCAGGTGCGTCACGGGCGGACCATGGCCCGCAGCCTCGCCGCGAGCGGGCGGCGCGGGAGCCGGGCGCGGCTGATCCTGAGCCCGGCGGGGGCGTTCGGGAAGCAACTGGTGCTGAAGTCGGCCTGGCGTGATGGTCTGCCGGGGTGGCTGGCGGCGGCGTCGGCGGCGGTGGGGGCGATGGCGAAGCACGCGGCTCTGCTGGAGGAGGGGGGCGGGGGCGGGGGGCAGGAGTCGGGAGTCAGGGGTCAGGAGTCAGGGAGCAGAAATGGGAGGGCGACACCCTGACTGGCGCCCGCTGGCTCCCTGCGGCCGGCTTGCCCGCCTAACATTCCGTGATCAGCGTCACAGTCGGGCCCGCCATTGGGCCGATGAATGATGCGGCGGAGCCCGGCATCGGAGCCGGCCCGCAAACCGCGCCGGGCCTCACCAGCCGGGATCGGCGCCGATTGGATGATCAACGCCGTGGGTTTCCCTGAACGGGAGAGAGACCCCCAACGTCGGTGATCCACTCGGCCGCCGGTTCCACTGCCACAAAGCCCGGTTCACAGAAGACGAGACCCCGCCGCGCACTGCGCGCCGGGCCCGCTCGGGCTGCACGCAGAGGATACATGAACACAATGACCACCGACCGGCCACAGGACCGGACGACCGAGCGCCCTGACCAGGGCGACGCTATCGAAACCCGTTCCAACGATGCGATCGACGAGGGCGCCGGCGCCCCCGAGACCGACGCTCCCGACGCTCCGAAGAAGAAGCGCCGCCGTCGGCGCCGGCGCGGGCGCGGCAGCGAGTCCGGCGCCGAGACGACCACCGCCTCCGAGACCGGCTCGTCCACGTCCCCGGCGGCCGCTCACGACGCCGACGAGGCCAATGTCGCGACGAATGACGACAGCTCGGCCGGCGCCACCGGCGAAGGCGCCGTCGACGCCAATGGCGATCCCGCGCCGCGCAAGCGTCGCCGTCGTCGCCGCCGTCGCGGCGCCAGCGCCGAGAATGGCGATGCGCGCCCCGAGGGCGCCCCCGCGCCGGCCGCAGCCCCTGCCGCAGCCGCGGCCGCGGACGATTTCGAGGATGACGACAACGGCGATGACGTGGAGGATGCGGCGCCGGTCAGGTCCGGCGCCCATCTCGATCGGGCGCCGACGCCGATCGATCCGGCGATTGCCAGCGAGATCTTCTCGCAAGTCGAGGCCTTTGCCGACCTGGGGCTGAGCGAGGCGGCCCTGCTGGGGGTCGCGGATGCGGGCTTCCTGCAGCCGACGATCATCCAGGCGCAGCTCATCCCCGCGGCGATGCGCGGCGTGGACATTCTCGGCCAGGCGAAGACGGGGACCGGCAAGACGGCCGCCTTCGTGCTGCCGCTGCTGTCGCTGGTGGAGAAGGGCAAGCCGTTCCAGGCGCTCATCCTGGCGCCGACGCGCGAGCTGGCGATCCAGATCGACGCGGAGATCAAGGAACTCGGGCGCCACACCGGCATCCGCTCGGTGCCGATCTACGGCGGCCAGCGCATCCCGGCTCAGGTGGAAAAGCTGGAGAAGGGGCCGGAGATCATCGTCGGCGCCCCCGGGCGCGTGATGGACCTGCAGCGCCGCGGGTACATCGATTTCTCGAAGATGCGCTTCGTCGTGCTCGACGAGGTCGACCGCATGCTCGACATCGGCTTCCGCGAGGACATCCGCTGGATTCTGGGTCGCTGCCCGAAGAAGCGGCAGACGATGTTCGTCAGCGCAACGATCTCCGAGGACATCGAGCGGCTGGCGCGTTCGTTCATGACCGATCCGGAGAAGATCGTCACGGCCGCGGGCTCGCTGACGGTGAGCATCGTGACGCAGCGGCACCTCGCGGTGCAGAGCTGGGACAAGAAGCGGCTGCTGGCCCACCTGCTCACGCACGAGGAGCCGGCCCTGACGCTGGTGTTCTGCCGGCTGAAGCGCACCGTGGATGAGCTGGCCCGCTATCTCGCGGGCAAGGGCATCGAGGCCCACGCGATGCACGGCGA